>DYEN01000553.1 GCA_020725705.1 Anaerolinea sp. | reverse complement strand
TCCGATCTTTACCGTGCCCGTGTCGTCTCAGCCGACCCCGATCGGGCCACTCACGCCGGATAGCGGCCTGGCACGCCGCACCACCGCGCGGCACATGCGCCCACCCTGGGCGTTGGCCGGTGCGTTGGGCGCGGTTGGGGTGCTGGTTAGCGCGGCGGCGATCGTACTGCTGACCCGCGACGCACCCGCACCGCCCGATATTGCCGGCGAGCAAACCCGCATCGCCCTGAGCGCGGTGGCGCTCGACCAGACGCAGATCGCGCTGGAGACATTGGCGGTCGAGCAGACCCAGATCGCGCTTGAAGCTACCCAGACCGCCGCCGGCCCGCCGCTCACCCCGCAGACCGAGGGTGAGGCGTTGCTGCTGACGGCCACCGCTCTCAGCTTGATCGAGCCGGTCGCGACACTGACACACAGCCCGGCCCCAACCGAGACACCGTCGGCCACAGTGACCGCCGGGCCTACGGCGGCACTCGCCCTGCGCCCCAGCTCAACGCCGATCGCGGTGCTGTCGCCCACGCCCGCCCCGCCCAGCCCGGCCGCCAGCACACCTCAAGACACCGTGATCATCCCCGCCGCCTGCCGGGCGGCCGGGGTCGAGCCACCGCACGCCACCACCGCCGACAGCATTCTGATCGTCTGGAGCTGGTCGGCCAACCGGTTCGCGCTGCTGCAGGATCACGTCGAGCGCGCCCGCTACGAAGTGCAGCTCGACGGTGAACTGCTGCGCAACTGGCGCGACTACACTGGCCAACCCGAGCGGCGCGGCAATCTGTGGACCATCACCTGGCGCTATCCGGTCGGGCCGCTGGACGCGGGCGAGCATGCTATCAGCTACCGCGTGACGTGGACGGAGCCGGTCTACGATGGCAGGCAGCTCTACGGCCCGTCGACCGACAACCCCGAAGAAGAGGGGAGCTGCATTTTTCTGGTGACCGAACCCTAACCGCCCGCGCTCAGGCAGAGGCGCCGGACGATGGGGCCAGCGCCTTGAGCTGATGCGCGCCGGTGAAGAAAGCGCGGTACGTCAGGTAAGCCGCGATCAGCCCGGTGAACGTCACCGCCCCCACAAGCATATACATCACGATCAATTGAAGCTGGACGGCAGCCAGCGGCGACGCGCCCGCCAGGATCATGCCGGTCATGGCGCCGGGCAGCTTGATCAGCCCGGTCGTCTTGGTCGTGTCAATGTGCGGGATCATGGCGTTACGCAGGGCACGGCGAAACTGCTGGTGCGACGCCTGACGGCTGGTGGCTCCCAGCGCCAGCCTCGACTCGATCAGGGCGCGTTGGTCGTGCAGGTCCACGGCCATGCGATCCATAACCTGCGCGGCAACCGTCATGGCGTTGCCGATGATCATACCGCCGATCGGGATGATCGCCTGCGGGGTATAGTCGAACACCCCGGCGACGATCAGCACGGCCAGGGTCAGCACCGAGCCGATGCCGATCGACAGCAGCGCCACGCGCATGGCCCCTGGTGTCTGCCGCCCGCGCCGGCCCGCGGTCCGCGCCGCGATCCCGATCATCACGGCCAGCAGCGCCGTCGTCCAGAGCGGGCTGTCCTGGTTGAAGATCAGCTCGAGCACGTAGCCGATGGCGATCAACTGCACGAAGGCGCGCGCCGCCGCGACCGCCAGATCGCGCTCCAGATCAGCGCGCTGCCAGCGCGAGATCCCCGCCGCGAGGATCACCAGCAGCAGCGCCAGACCGATACGCGGCAGGTCCGTCAGGTTGCCCAGCGCCGCGTCGATAGTGTTAAAGGCATCGTTGAGCATGGGTTACATCTCCTCGACAGGAACTGCCGGCCGGCCACGCTCGCGGCTGCCCACGTCGTGGTGCAGCCCGTTCGAGTCCCCCTGAGCGAACGCCAGCGCCCGCTCGTCCCCCGTCTCCGGATCGAGCAGCCGCTCCGCACGGTCGAGCGCAACGACGCGCCCGCCGTCCAGCAGCAGCACCCGATCTGCGACCCGCCGCGCCTGCTCGACCGCGTGCGACACCCATACCAGCGTCAGCCCCAGACGCCCGCGCAAGGCGTCCAGCGTCTCCTCGACGGCGCGCGTGGCGATCGGGTCAAGCGAGGATGTGGGTTCGTCCAGCAGCAGGATGTCGGGTTCGTTTGCCAGGGCGCGCGCGATCGCCACGCGCTGCGCCTGCCCGCCGGATAGCTCGGCAGCGGGGCGCCCGGCCAGATCCGGCTCAAGCAGCACCATCTCCAGCAGTTCTTTCACACGCTCCGGGGCGAGCGTCTCGCCGCGCAGCGACGGTCCGTAGATGATATTGTCCGCGACCGTGCCGGGGAACATCGCGGGCTGCTGGAACACCATCCCCACACGGCGGCGCAGCGCGACAACCGGCAGGGTCGTGATGTCCTCGCCATGCAGAAACACCGTACCGGGGGCGGGTTCTTCCAGACGGTTCAGGCACCGCAGCAGCGAACTCTTGCCGCTGCCGCTCGGCCCGATGATGCCGAAGACCTCGCCCGGCTCGACGGTCAGCGAGATGTCATGCAGCACCTCATGACCGCCGCGCACCAGCGAGAGATGGCGAACTTCCAGCGCAGCCATGTCACACTCCTCAAGCGCGCAACGCAGAATATATGATTTTAGCTCCCTTTGCGCCGTCAGGGGTATGCACGGGTTGTATTGTCAGGCGCCGGGTCGCCGGCCAACCGTAGCCATGTAGATCACGAACTGGGATGCGCCATCCAGTTCCAGCACGGCGTTGAGCGCGTCGTCGTCGAAGGCGCCGATCGCGCACGTGCCGCAGCCGATGCTCCACGCCGCCAGATAAAGGTTCTGGCAAACGTGCCCGGCGTCCAGAAGCATATAGCGATAGCCGCGTTCGCCGTAGCGCCAGGTCGTGCGCTCCGGCACGGCCACCCAAATGAACGTTACCGCCGCCAGCTCGATCTGAGACTGGCCACCGCTGGCGCGCATCACCCGGCCAACCAGGCCCGCTTCCTCAAGCCGCAGCGCGACCAGACTGTGCAGGCTGGCGACATAGCGATACAGGCCGGGCGCCAGATCGTCGACGCGGTTGACGAGCAGCAGCGTCTCGAACGGATGCCGCGCGCCCGCCGATGGCACATTGCGCAACGTAACGTTGGGCATGTTGAGGGGTTTGATCCCTTGCGTGCACCACAGCAGGTACGACAGCTCCACCAAGCCGAGCGGCTGCTCGGTGTAGCGCCGGACGGTGACGCGGTGCTCGATCACATCGAGCAAGCGCGGCTCGACCGGCCGGACGCCGTGCGGATCGGGCAGGGTAACCAGACGCCGGGTTGTGTCGTAGGGCAGTTCCAGCGGGGGCTGCGGCGCGCCGAGCGCCTGTGGCGGCTCTCCTTGAGCAGCAATACGTGTCTGGCGCATGAAAGCACGGCCAATCGAATCGGACATGTTATGCCTCCTGAAAGCAGTCTGCGCGCAAGGGACAACGGGCGGCGGCCCTGCCCGGCGTGAGGTCGGCGCAGGCAAAACGCCAGCCAGCGCGAAGGCCACCGCCGGACAACCTTGTTATGATCTTTACCAAGAATTCCTGTTGCAGCATTCTGATCTATGGCCTATACTGCATTTAAATATTATCGATGCTATGTAGTGTAAGTACAGTGGACGGGTATGTTGTAGCGCGATTATGGGTATCGATAATCTCTCGGGGCGGCGGCTTGGGCCATATGAACTGCACGAGCTGCTGGGAATCGGCGGGATGGGGGTCGTCTATCGCGGCTACCAGCCCAAGCTCAAACGCTGGGTCGCGATTAAAGTCCTCTCGACTCTGACGCTGCGACGCGTCAACTATGTAGAACGTTTCCACCGCGAGGCGGAGACGGCCGGCTCGCTGGAACATCGCCATATCATCCCGATCTACGACTACGGCACCGAGCGCGGCACCTACTATGTGGTGATGCGGCTGCTCGAAGGCGGCACGCTCGATGACCGCTTGGCGCAACACGCTCACTCCGAGCCGAAACTGCCCTCGCTGGGCGAGATCAGCGAGATCCTCAAGCAGCTTGCCAGCGCGCTGGACTATGCCCATTCGCGCGGGGTCATTCACCGCGATATCAAGCCCAGCAACATCATGTTCGACACGCAGGGCAGCGCCTACATTGTGGACTTCGGCATCGCCAAGCTGCTCGAAACCACCGAGACGCTCACCCGCTCCGGGGTGTCGCTGGGCACACCGGTGTATATGTCGCCGGAGCAGTGGCGCGGCGAAACGCTCGGGCCGGCCACCGATCAGTACGCGCTTGGCGGGCTGACCTACACGCTCGTCACCGGCCACCTGCCGTTCGAAGTCCCGACCGCCTACGCGCAGATGCACAAGCACCTGCACGAAGACCCGATCCCGCCGCGCATCTACCGCCCGGAGCTGCCAGAGGCGCTGGAATGGGTGCTGGCGACTGCGATGGCAAAAGACCCCGAAGACCGTTTTCCAACGGTCACCGGTTTCGCCGAGGCGTTCGCCGAAGCGATCGCCGATGACCCGGGCGAGTATACCGGGTATTTCGTTGGGCCGCTGCTCAGAAAGTCGCTCTTCGAGTTCGAGGCTATCCAGCCGGGCAGCGGCAACGGCGTCGCCGGCGATCCGATGCCGACCCCGATCGTCACCATGCCGGACGCACCGGTGGCCGCCGCTGAGGCCGAGAGCGCGTATGCCGAATCGGAAACGGTCTACCGGAGCCACACGCCGGGCAACGGCGCGACCGACGAGCTGGCCTATCACGACGAAGCTGAGGCGGCCGGGTACGTGGCGCCGCGCCGCGCGTCCCGGCCCCTCTACCGGCGCCCCCTGGCCGGGATCACAACCCTGCTGTTCGCCCTGGTGATCGGGCTGCTGTATGCGGCCAGCGCGGGCGGCGACGAGCACCCCGGCGGCCCCGAGGCACCGCCCGTCAACCCGGTTCAGCAGAACGCGATCATGAGCGCGACAGCGCTCCAGCAAACCATTGTGGCGCTGCGGCCGTCCGAAACGCCGACGCCCACGGCCACCCCCACCGAGACGCCATCGGCCACCCCCACACCGACCGACACGCCGACCCCAACACCAACGACGACCTTCTCGCCGACGCCGACCGCGACGCTCACCGAGACGCCGACGCCGTCGCCCACCGAGACGCCGACCCCGTCGCCGACGGAGCCGCCGCCCAGCCCGACGCCGGTCCCACCCTCGCCTACCCCACAGCCTGACTGGATGGTGGTGGCCGCGGCGAGCGTTGCAACGGCAGTCGGAGGCGGCAGCGGACATCTGGCGTTTGTGTCCGAACGCGACCGCAACGCCGAGCTGTACCGGATGGATCTGGATGGCTCGCCGCTGGAACGCCTGACCATCGAGCGTATGGCGGATACTGCACCCGCGTGGTCGCCGGACGGCACGCGGCTGGCCTTCGTCTCCGAGCGCTACGGAAGCCCGGACATCTTCGTGCTGGACACGGCCACCTATTCGCTGGAGCGCCTGACGCGTGCTGACGCTGCCGACACATCGCCCGCCTGGTCGCCGGACGGCCGGTGGAT
>DYEN01000552.1 GCA_020725705.1 Anaerolinea sp. | reverse complement strand
GTGCGCTCGTTTAGCTTGCGCGCCGTCGTGGGCTTGAGGTTGCCGACCATCCCGACCATAACCTCGCGCCCCTCGATGTAGTGCTCGCACAGGATCGGCTGGTTGTAGAGCCGAATCTGGCGGGCCACCTGCGCGCGGAGTTCGTCCACGGTGCGGACGATGCTCTGCGCGCTGACGCCCATGCTGGTTCCTTCGCGGCTGGGCTTGACGAACAGCGGAAAGCGCAGATGGCCGCGCTCGTCGAGCAGATCGTCATCGATCGGATCATCCGGGCTTTCGAAAACCTGGAACTCCGGCGTGGGCAAGCCGTGATACATCAGGACGCGCTTGGTCATCGGCTTGTCGAGGGCCAGCGCCAGGGCCAGGACTTTGCTGCCGGTGTAGGGGATGCGCAGCATCTCCAGCACGCTGGGGATGTGCGCCTCGCGCCCATCGCCCCAATGGCTCTCGGCGATGTTGAAGCACAGATCGGGCTGGTAATCCAGCAACCGCTCGATCAGGTTGAAAGGCGGGCGGATGCTGGCTTCCAGGAAGATCGCCTGGTGACCGGCGCTCTCCAGCGCCTGAATGATGGACTGGACGGTGCGCGGGCTGTCGAGATCGGCCCACTGGTCGGGCGACATGCCTTCCCAGGTGGGCGCGTTGGTTTTAAGATTCGCCAGAACTGCGATGCGCATCGCGTGTTGCTCCTTCACCGCGCCTGGCTATTCGCTCGACCCGGCGGGCGGAGTGGTTCGGCTGCTGCCGTTCGGCTGTTTCCGGGCGTGGCCGTTCGGCTGTTTGCGCCCGTTGGACGCCCGCGTGCCGTTGGCGCCGTTGGTGCCGTTGGAACCAGGCGACGCAGGCGAAGCGGTGCTGAGGTCGTCGGGCGCGCCGTCCATGTGGAAGCGCTGCCACTTGGCCTCGCTGCTGTTCAGACGGTGCTGGATGCCGTTGCGGCGGTGGATCTCGTCGAAACCTTCGGGCTTGATGAACGGGATCTTGCCGGTCAACAGTCCGGCCACACCGACTTGGCCCGGCTCCAGCCGCTCGGCGGCCTGGCGATCGAGGTGATCGATCGCGTGCGGGTCGTAATCGAGCGGCTCATCGTAGGTGGTGATGTAGCCCTCGTAGTTGCGCAGCACGACGCGGCCTGGCGCCTGGCTGATCAGGTACTGCGGCATGACCGGGATCTTGCCGCCACCGCCGGGCGCATCGACCACATAGGTCGGGATCGCGTAGCCGCTCGTGTGACC
>DYEN01000047.1 GCA_020725705.1 Anaerolinea sp. | reverse complement strand
GAACCACTTGTAGTAGAGGTAGTCGAGGAAGCCGTCGGTCTTCATGCTGGCGATGGCTTCGTTGATCGGCTCGACCAGCTCGCTGCCTTTGGGGAAGATGAAGCCCATCTCGTCTTTGGAGATCGGGTCGCCCACCAGCTTGACTTCCTCACCGGTGGTGCTGATGAACCCGGCAGCAGCGGACGCGTCGGCAGGCATGGCGTCGATGTCACCCACGATCAGTGCCTGGACCAGCGCGCCGAACTCGTTGTAGACCACGCGTCGTTCGTCTGGCACCACGCCGTCGGTCACGAAGAAGCCCGCCGTGCCGGCTTGCACGCCCAGGATCAGGTCGTCGTTGGCGGCGAACTCCTCGATGTTGCTGAAGCGGTCTTCGTCAGCGCGCACCAGCAGGTACTGGTCGAGGTTGATGTAGGGGTCGCTGAAGTCGACGATCTCGCGACGTTCGGGGTAGATGCTGATGCCGGTCATGCCCATGTCGTACTGGCCTTCGCCGACGGACTGGATCATGGCTTCCCAGCTGACGTTGTGGTAGACCGGCGTGCAGTTGATGCGTGCGCACAGCTCCGCCACCATGTCGTACTCGTAACCCATCACCTCACCGGTCTGCGGATTCTCAAACTGGAAGGGGGTGTAGAGGTTCTCGACGGCAATATTAATAGCGCGGCCTTCCAGGTCTGGCAGTTCGGGGTAAACCGGCCCGGCAGCAGAGGCCGGGATCAACGAGGCCGCCAGCGTCACAAGCAGCAGGCCCGTCACCACAAGTCTCTTGCCAAACATGCGCTGTTCTCCTCATGCTCACCTATACACATCGCTGGACTGCATGCTTAGTTTAGTGTCCAACCTGCGCTTCTGCAAGCGATCCTCTTAGAAGATGCGCCCAAAACCGGCCGGCCTGCGCGCCGATTCGAGGGTGGATCAATGGCAACCTGCCACGTGACTTACGGCACTGTGAGCAGGTCTGCCCGCGATCTAACATAGTCGCGACAACAGTTTGTGAAGGAGATCACAAATGGCGTATGCAGGGCTGGGGATCGCGGCGGTGGTGTGCGCGATCCTGGCAATTCGAGCAACCCGTCTCCTCGCGGCGGCGCTGTGGCTGGCCGGGGTGAGCGCGCTGGTGTCGATTCTGCTCTACGAGCTGGGCGCGCGCCAGGTGGCCGTGATCGAGCTAAGCGTCGGCGCCGGGCTGGTGACGGTGCTGTTTGTGTTTGCTATCAGCATTGCCGGCGACGATGCCCTGGGCGAGCGTGCCGTGCTGCCTCGTTGGCTGGCCGCCGGTGCGGTCGGCGCGCTGGTGGTCCTGCTGGTGGGCATGGCGCTGCCTGTGGACGGCGAGGCGGTCGGGGCTACCGAGGGGTCCGTGCAGGTAGCGCTGTGGGATCAGCGGGCATTGGATGTGCTAATCCAGGTCGTGCTGATCTTCACCGGGGTGCTGTGCTTGCTGGGTCTGCTGGCGGAAACCCGGCCGCTGGCGTTCGCTCCCCCGGCGGCGCGATCGATCGCGCGCCAGGACGCGCTGCCCGCCGGGCACGAACAAGTCGAGCCGGTGCATGAACCGGCGCTGGAGGAAGTTCGATGAGCACGCTGGAAATCATGCTGGTCAGCGCCTTTGCTCTGGTGGGGGCGGGGCTGTACGGCCTGCTGATCACGCGCAATCTGATCAAGGTTGTCATCGCGCTCCAGATCATGGTTAAGGGCGCGCTGATCGCGCTGGTAGCCGCCGGGCAGGCCGGCGATCAGCTCGCGTTGGGACAGAGCCTCGCCATGACGGTGATCGTAGCGGACACGGTTGTCGCGGTGATCGGGCTGGCGTTCGCCGTCCAGATCAAGCGCGTGCGCGGTACGCTCGATCTGCGCGCACTGTCGGAACTGCGGGGGTAAGGCGATGACGGACTGGCTTATCGGGTTGACGATCGGCCTGCCCTGGATCGGGGCGCTGGCCGTCTGGCTGGCGGGCGACCGCCGCGCCGAGACCCAACACCGGCTGGCGGTTGTGTTCTCGGTGGCGGCGGGCGCGGCGGCGCTGCTTCTGCTGCCGTCCTATGGCGACGCCCCGGCCCTGAGCATCGAGGTCGGCAGCGTGTTCGGGACGTTCACTTTTGTGCCGGACGGGCTGGGCGTGTTCCTGGCAGCGGTGGCGACGGTTGTCGGCAGCCTGGCGGTGATCTTTTCGGTCGATTACATGCGCGGTGAGGCGAGCCTGGGCCGCTATTACGCGCTGGTGCTGCTGTTCATCGGCGCGATGGTCGGGCTGGCGCTCAGCGGCAGCCTGTTCCTGCTGTTCGTCTTCTGGGAAATCACGGCGCTGTGCTCTTACGCCCTGATCGCGTTCTACAATGACGATCCGAAGGCGGTTGCCGGGGGGTTGCGCGCGCTGATCATCACGCAGTTCGGCGGGCTGGGATTGCTGGCCGGCGCGCTGATCGCCTACGCCTATTTCGGCGACACGCAGATCAGCACCTTTCTGGCACGGGCCGACACGCTGCCCGGATCGATGCTGGCGGTGATGGCCTTCGGGGCGCTGGCCGCGGCAGCGGCCAAGTCCGCTCAGGTTCCGTTCCACACCTGGCTGCCGGGCGCGATGGAAGCGCCGACGCCGGTCAGCGCGCT
>DYEN01000551.1 GCA_020725705.1 Anaerolinea sp. | reverse complement strand
GCCCACGCCAGAATCCGACCTGGAACCCGGCACCCACAATCACGCCAAAGAGGCCCAGGTTCACCCAGTAGTTGAGCAGGACATTATGCGGAATAGCGAGGTTCGGCTCAGCCCAGGCTTCCGGCAGCAAATAGCGGCTGCGATACCAGTACAGGAACTGGTCCAGGCCCGCGCCGGTAAGGGGGTGCTCGCGGATCAGGTTCAGCGCGCTGTACCACAGGTGGCGGCGGAAAAAGGCCGTGTCGCCGAGCAGATCGCGTAGCCGCGGAAGTGCCAGCGAAAGCGGCACGAAGATCGCCAGCATCGCGCCCAACGCCACCAGCACCGGCCTCGTCGCGCGGCGCCCATACCAAAACAGCAGCATCAGCACCACGGCAGCAGGCATCCCAAGCAGGATCGCGCCCCGGCTTTGGCTGAGCAAGACCGCCACCAGCATCACGCTCAGCGCCCCCGCCCCAACCGCGCGTCGCACACCGCCAAGCGGCAGCAGAGTGTACGCCAGCGCGAACGGCAGGCAACGCCCTAGATACAGCCCAACGCCGTTGGGTGAGCCGTAGATGCTGATCAGCCGCCGCGCGCCTTCCTGTGTTTCGACCACCCCTTCCCCGGTAAAGAACCACCACAACCCGACGGCTGCGATCGCCGTGCCGCTGAACACCAGTGTATCCGCCAGCCAGACAAGATCGCGCCGTTCCAGCCGCACCGCGCGGAGCAGCAGGTAGAACAACGCCGGGTCCAGAATAATGACGCGCAGCTCGTGCAGCGCGAACGGGCGGAAGCGTGCCCAGCTGAGCGATACCACGCCCAGCACCACCCACGCCAGCGCCAGCCAGTCGAGCAGCGTCAGGCGTGGGTGGAACCCGACCGAGCGCTTCCCGGCACGGTAGGCGCGCGCCCACCCGACCAGTCCCCGCAGCGCGAGCGCGCCCGCCGTTAGAACCAGATACACTTCGACCGTCGCGAACAGCCGGAAGAGCAGATCGAGCGTGGAGAGAAAGAACGCCGACCAGAAGATCACCAGCATCAGCCCCAGCAGCGGGCGGTTGTAGATCAGCACGAACAGCACGATCAGCGCCACGAGGGTGATCAACGCCACCGGCGACAGCGACGCAATGCCGGCCGTCAGAATCGTCAGCGCCAACGCGGGGGGATCGCGCCGCAGCAGTGCCGCCAGCGGTTCGCCCCAGGCCAGTAGCGTCCCGGCCAGCACCAGCACTGATGCCAGCAAACTCAAGAGCCAGTCCAGCGCGTGACGCACCGTCGCACCGGACGGCCAGCGGACCTCGCGCCAGGGAAGACGCCGGCTCGCTGCTATCGCCAACCCCAGGCCGGTCACGCCCAGCACCGCGCAGACCGCCAGCCGGGCGCGGAACCGGCCCGTGTCAGCACGCTGCGCGACCGCGTACCCGGCGATCGGCCAGCGATCGTCTCCGTGAATGGGGCGGTGGACGATCTCGACCGTGTGCGCACCCGCCGGCAGGCCGCGCGCCACTGCGATCAGGTCGAGCGACGGCAGGCGGTCGGGTGAGGTCAGCAGGATATACGTCTGCCCGTCGGGCTGGCGCGGCAGCGCATTCGCCGGGCGCCCGTCGACGGTGATGAAGAGATACGCGCTGTAGTCGTCCCGCCGCGCCGCGATCGCGAAATCGGTCCCCTCGAAGGTCAGCGTGATACGGTTCTCCATCTCCGGCGTGACGTCGGCAGGGTCGGTGATGGCTGCGTCGGCGCCGAGATCGCTGAAGCGCCAGTTCTCACTATAGCGGGTGTGCGAGTTCTGGGCCGGATGCCGTCCGGGAATCAGGCCGCGCTCCTCAATCAGCGGACCGTCGCGCAGCCACTCGTCGATCACCGGCGCCAGCGCGAACCCCTGCAGCGGATCGTCCGGCGGCGCGTTTGGCGCCCAATGTTGCAGGATCAGCCCGCCTGCCCAGGGCCACTCCTGCGCAGCACGCCGATAGGCATCGCGCGTGTAGCGCGCACGCTCCCCGGCGCTCACCTGCCCCCAGATCGACGGGGGTCCCGTCCAGCCATCCGGCAGATGATGCCAGCCGAAGTTGCTGCCCCACAGCGGCTTGGCGCCGTCGCCATGCCGGACCATCTCCTCGCGCAGCAGGATCAGGCGCGAGAAATTCAACACGCTGTGGCTCACCCGGCGGTCGTACGGGCCGGTGTCATAGCCGTAAGGCTTGCCGGCGGCAGCGTCAAACGCGCCCTGCCCGCCCAGCTCGTAGATCGCCCGCAGATAGAGCACGTCCGACAGATTATCCGGGCCGGTTTCGACGGTCGGCGCCAGCGCCGCCGCGATGACCTGCGCGCGCGCATCGGTGCTGTGGATCGCGTCGTAGGCTGCGCGCAGCATGGCGACGTAGTGCGCCGGGCGCGGGTCCAGCCCGCCCCAATGCGATTTGAGATTCGGCTCATCCCAGATTTGATAGGTGTCAATGGTATCAGCATACCGCCCGGCCACCGCGGCAGCGAAGGCTCCGAAATCCGCCACGCTGGCGGGCGGCGCGAAGGGATGGTCCGGCGCGAGTGTATGCCGCGCCCAACGCGGCGTGCCATCCAGCACGGCGATCAGCGCCAAGCCGGGCCTCGCCGCGACAGCCTCGACGACACGGTCATACATCGACCAATCGAAGACGCCGCGCTCCGGTTCGATCCGCTCCCACAAAATCGGCTGGCGCACCCAATAGAACCCGGCCGCTGCGATGCGGTCCAGCTCGCGATCCAGCGCCGCATCATCGTACTGCGTCAGCTCGACGTTCACGCCGGCAAGTGGCACGCGCAGAGGCAGATCAAGCGTCGTAGTCGCGTCTTCCCAGCCACGCAGCAGCCCGGCGCGCTGGTTGAACGTGACCAGGCCGCCGACCGCACTCCCCAGCGCCAGGATCAACCCGGCCCAGAAGACCAGCCAGCGCCGGCTCATGGCGTTCCCGACCAGCGCGGGCGCGACGCCTGCCCATCGCTCGTGATCGGATAGGCGACACCCGCTTCGAGATCATAGATCCACAGATTCCGCTGATAAATGAACGCCAGATGCCGCCCGCTGGGACTCCACGCGATGCCGTCTTCGGGATCGGGCGAGCGGAACCCCTGACCGGGATCGCCGGGGGCGGGGAAGACGCGGCGCGCGTTGCTCCCGTCGCTATCCGCAACCCACAGGTCATAGGTCGATCCGAGCGAGTTGAGCGGCTCACGCGCCTGGAAGAACGCGATATAGCGCTCAGGCTGGCCGTTCGTTCCCTCGACCAACGGCGAATAGGTCGGGCTGCTCCAGATACCCGTCTTGGCCCGAAACTCCGGGATCACCAGGGCGTTTTCGACATCAATGACGGCGGTGTCAAACACGATGCTGTCTTCGGGCGATTCCGTGCCATAGGGCGCCCCGTGAGCGATCGTCACGAGGTAACCCTCATCCGACCACGAGAGCGTGGGCACCCATACCAGCGGCAGCAGCGTCGAATACGCGGCGAAGGACAGCAGCGGCACAAACTCGCCGGTCTCCAGGTCCACCGTACCGATGCTGTTCGCGTTCGCCCAGGCCAGCCGGTCCCCGGCCGGAGACCATAGGAACCGCCGTCCCCAGTAGGCGTAGGCGCCGAGCGCATTCTGCTCGATAATCTGCTCCAGGCTATCGGAGATCGCCTCGCCCGTCGCGGGATCCAGCTCCACAACGAACAGATCGTTGTACGCCCGCCAGCCGATCTGATCGGTCGCAGGGACCGCCGTCGAGTAGCTGAGCGTGTTGGGCCGCCCCGGAACCCACTGCGCCGACAGGACATCGTTGGGAAACAACTGCACCGCCTGAGGCACCCGCGCGCGGGTATCCAGCACCGCCCACAGTTCGTTGGAGAAATCCGGGTCGCCGGTGTCGGCGGTGGCGCGCGTGAAAAGAAGCTGGCGGCCATCGGGCGACAGATCGAACACGCGCCCGTCCAGCCCACCGATCTCGGCTGCGGGTCGCCGCCGCGAGGTATTCCCTTCGATGATCCACGGTTGATCGCCCGAAATGTAAGCCAGCGTGCCCACGACATTGATCGCCGTTTCGGCTGGCTCCACACCGACATACACAATCTCGTCGCGCGCGGGGCGGATCGGAACGCGGCTGCTCAGGTTCCGGCTGACTTCGACGCCGTCCTTTGTCGTCACCAGGTAGCAAACTTCCAGCTCGCCGACTTCCCCTGTCTGGCCGATCTGCTGTTCGTCGGGCCGCAGGCGCTCGGATGGGACCAGCTGCCGCTGGAACGGGATCGGCTCGCGTGCGCATTCCTGGCGCTCTTCCACGCGGGTGATGGTGATGCGCAGCCCGTCGCGCAGTTGGGTATAGAGCGGCGGGTTCACCTCGTCAAGAGGGTTGAGCGTCACATCGATCGCCTGCAAGAACTGGCCCACGGAAACGGGATCGTCATAGCTATAGACGCGGCTGGACCCATCCGCGTAAACGGTGATGTTGAGCCGCCCGCCCGATCCCGGTTGATCCTGGCATGCCGCCAGCAACGCTGTCAGCACCACCAGCCAAGCCAGATAACGCCTCGCCCGGTTCATAGAGGTCGCCCCGCTGTGAGTGGATCGCGCTGTCGCCGCGCTGCCCACGCGTAACCAAATCCGCAAAATCCGGTTTTTATATAGATGACTGTCCTCACCATCGCACCCAGATAACCGGTGCACCGGCAGACAGCCGCACACACCAATGGTAATCAACACGGGGCGTTTTGATCAAGCAAAAGGGGGAAACGCCACGATGGATTCGCGCACTGCAGCCTATCTTGCCGGGCTGCCAGAAGTCCGGACGCAGCGCCTGCCCAAAGGGGCGCTGTTCTGGGCGGACGGCCACCTCTACGAGGTCTCCGATGCCGGAACGCGCGGTTACGAGAAGGCGCGCGTCTGGCGGCACGCCGGGCACAACGAAGTCGCGCTGGTGCCCGGATCGCTGCTCAGCCGCCATCTCCCGGTGGTGCCGCTGGGCCGGGTGCTGCCGGTCTATCGCAGCCCGTACGACCTGCTGGAAAACAACGAGTGCTCGTGCTTCGTTTTCCCCACCGAAACGCTGGCCCTCGACGCGGCCTATCTGGACCTGGCGCTGATCCAGCGCAGCGGCGCCTACGTCCGCCAGCAGGACTATACCCCCGCCTTTGCCCTGACCGATGGCATTCACCTCTTTCGTCTCTACTATTTCCGGCAGTCGGCACATGGCCGGGTCACCGACCTCTCCGGCCTGCGCGACCGCAGCACCGGGCTTCGCCCGCGCCACCACACCGAGGGACCCGACTACTGGCGTCTGCTCCCAAGCTGGACCGAGCACACCAACGAGTTCGATAGAACGCAGCAGTCGATGCCTGCCGTGTCGCCCAACTCTGCCGACGCCGACCCGCCTCACAATACGCTACCCGGCGACGCCAGATAAAGCAGAACGGCCCCCGTCCTGGGGGCCGTTGCGCGTGCGGGAACGGGAATCACTGGATCCCGACTGCCTCGCGCACCGCCGCGAGCGTCTGCAGCGCGGTGAGGTTGCGCACGTTGTAGCCGTAGCTCAGCGCCCCGTCGGTCAAAACCCCCGCGCCCTCCGGGGCCACACTGAACGGATCGCCGATCCCACGCTCGTGCATCGCCCGCCACAGATTCCACAGCGGGACGTCTGACTGTGTGGCAACCTCGACAATCACGCGATTGTACTCGGCGAGCTGTTCGGTTGTGTACCCGCCGCCCGCCGGGATGGTCGCCAGCACCGGGATGACTCCGTACTGGCTGAGGCTATCCATCACCAGGACCTGCAACTCGCTGCGGAACTGGTCCGGATTCATGAACGTGACATTCTCCGCGCCGAAGCTGATCAGGGCGATGCTCGGCCGGGTGGCAGCGAACTCGCAGCCGAGCGCCGTCGCCGACGCCGGACCGTCACATGGCGCGCCCGGCTCGGGCGGCATCCAGAGCGAATCGATCGCGAAGCCCGCTTCAGCGGCCACGCTGTCCACGTTGAAGCTGTTCACCGCCGGATCATCCCCATGGACCGGAGTCGCGCGATAGGTGTCGACCAGACTTTGCAGCGACGTGAAGTTGCCGAGGTTGTACTGGTCTCCGGCGAACGGCGCCAGGAAGGCGTCGCTGGCAACGGACTCGTCACCCACCTTGCTGAAGGCGCCGGCCCGGTTACCGAAATTGAGGACTCCGCTGTCGTACACCTGCCGCAGCATCGCCACGCCCCGCTCGGTGAGCTGCGGAACTACGGGGTACGCGTTAAGGTCAAAGGACGGACCGGCAGCGGTCACCGTCACGGAGAAGCTGGACAGCGTCACGCCGCCCTGGGCATCATCCGCGGTCAAATCGACCACCGTCACCCCTTCCCCGATCCCTTGCAGCACGACCGTGTCCGCACCGACCGCCTGCGCCATCGCCACCGCCTGATCCTGTGCGATCGCGGTCAGGACAATCGAGTCGCCATCAGCATCGGTGATGCTCAGCGGCACCTGGATCGTCTCGCCCACCGTCAGCACTTGTTCGGGCACGGGCTGGATCACGGGCGCGTTGTTCTGACCCTCGACGATCACCAGGAACGTGATCGTGCCGATACCCCCGCGTCCGTCGCTGACGTCGGCGATAATGGTCGCGGTCCCGGCTGCATTCCCGGTGATCACGGCCTCCATTTGCTCGGCTCGTGCACTGGCAACCGATGGGTTGTCGGACGCCACTTCCAGCGTCAACGGATCGCCATTCGGATCGGTGGCGCCGATGGGAACACGGATCGACTCGCCAACCGCAAGCCGCTGCTCGCCCGGCGGCTGAGCGACGGGTGGCTGGTTGGCAGCGGCGACTGTGACAACAAAACTGGTCAGCACGGCGTCGTTAACACCGTCCGATACCGCCAGCGTGATCGACGCCTGCCCGGCGCCGTTGGCTGTGATGCGTAGCGTGCCCGCCGCCGGGATCACGACGCTCGCCACAGCCGGGTTGTCCGTCAGCGCTTCGGCAGTCAGAGTGTCCCCGTCGGGGTCCGTTGCCGAATAAGGGATGTCGGCGATGTCACCCACCGTCAGGGTCTGGTCCCCGATCGGCGCGACCGACGGGGGCGCATTCGCCGCGCCCACATTCACCTGAAAGACAACGCTCACCGCCGGGTTGTGCCCGTCCTCAATGCTGAGCGTGACCGTTACCATCCCCGCCTGATAGGCGCTCAGCGCGATCGTTCCGGCGTTGGCGATCTGGGCGCTCACCACGCCGGGGTTGCTGGACTGCGCGACGGCTGTCAGCGTGTCCCCGTCAGGATCGCCGGCGCTGTAGGCCACGTTGAGCGTCTCGCCCACGGTCATAGTCTGCGGCCCAATCGGCTCGACCGACGGCGGTCGGTTCTGCTGCTGAACGGCGACCTCGAACTGCACGCTGACCGGAGCCGTCCGGTTATCCTGGACGGTCAGCGTGATCGTGGCGACACCGGGCTGAGCGGCAACCAGCCGGATAGTGCCGGGGGCGGGCACGCTGGCGCTGACGACACCGAGGTTATTCGATACCGCGCTGGCTGTCAGCGTGTCGCCGTCCGGATCGGACGCGTTGTACGCCACATCTCGCGTCTCGCCGGGAACCAGCACCTGAGGCCCCACCGGATCGACTACCGGCGGACGGTTCGCGGAACCGACGGTCACCAGGAAGACGGTGCTGATCACCCCGCCTCGCCCGTCGTTGGCCGTAACCGTCACGGACGCGTTGCCTTCTGCCCGTCCCACGATGCGCACCGTGCCGGTGTTGGGCGCGGCTGCGCTCACCACGGCGTCGTTGCCGGACACTGCACTCAATGTGATCGTGTCCCCGTCCGGGTCCGACACCTGCACCGCGATATCGATCGTCTGCCCAACCTCAATGGTTTGGTTGACGATCGGGCTGATCGTCGGGGCGCGGTTCTGCCCGGTGACGGTCACCGCAAAGGCCGCGCTTGACGCACCGCCGCGGTTGTCGTTCACACTGACCGTCACCACAGCCGACCCCGCCGTCACACCACGTACACTGATCTCAGACGGGCTGATCACCTCGGCAACGGCCACCGCCGGGTTATTCGACGACGCGAACGTCAGCAGCGGGTCACCGTCCGGGTCGAACGCGGTGATGGGGATGCGCGCCGTCTGGCCGGCCTGAATCTGCTGGCCCGGCACGGGATTGATGAGTGGAATCTGGTTTGGACGCTGCGTATGGGTTGCGGTCGGGACGGCAGTTGGCCGCGCGTTCGAGATGCGGATCGCGCCGACCACAAACGCGGTGTCGGTGCCGTCCGAGAGCCAGACATGCAGCCGCAATCGGTACGTGCCATCTGAGACGCTGGTTGTGTTCCAGGCCCCCAGAATCCCGTTCAGGACGGGCACCGCGCGGGGCGCCGTGATCGGATACCACAGGTTGCCGGGGTTCGGCTCCGGCCCCCACTCCAGCGCGTACTGGAGAAAACGCGGGTGGCTAGCGCTACCGGTCACCGTCACATACCCGGCGATCTGGCTGCCGTCGACCGGATACGTGATACGCACATCGTAGGGCAGCGGCGTAGGTGGCGGAATGAAAGGCGTCCATGTTGGCAGCGGCGTGTTGACTCGCGGCACCAGCACAAAGGGTGTGGCCGTGGCAAAAGGAAACGGCGTCCATGTGGCGAACGCCGTTGGGCTGGCCAGCATTCCGACTGCGCTGTCGGTGGTCGTGGGTGAAATCGAGGGGGCGAGCGTTGGCGTGGCGTCGGAACGCTCGTCATCGCCGCCGCCAATACTGCAGGCGAGCGTCGCCAGCACCAGCATGGCAACCGCCAGCCCCAGCCCGGACAGTCTCGCGCGCGCGTAAATTCTCATTGGCTGCCTTCCACGTTCGTCTGTCGCCACCGGTTACAAGCCCGATAATGGCATTCTGAGTGGCCTTGCGATCATTCTACAACCGTTCCCCACCCCGTACAACGCGGGCGGCTGACGGCGTTTCTACGCTCGCCCCACAGCATGCCACCGGCGCGCGCCGGCCGGAAAAAGCGACGAGCAGCCTATTACGGCTGCCCGTCGAATTGTGTCACTTGGAGTGAGGCTTAACGGTTGTCGGCGAAGCCCATCAGAGCCGTCTGGATCTTCGGCTGGCGCGCTTTTTCCTCGTCCTTGCCGAACTTGATCACTTCGCCGGTGTCGGTGATCGCTTCTACCGCCAAGCCCAGGCTTTGCAGTTCCTTGACCAGCACGCGGAAGCTGGCCGGCACGCCCGGCTCCTCGATCGGCTCGCCCTTGACGATGGCCTCGTACGTCTTGACGCGCCCCTGGACATCGTCCGATTTGACGGTCAGCATTTCCTGCAGGGTGTGCGCCGCGCCGTACGCTTCAAGCGCCCAGACTTCCATCTCGCCGAAGCGCTG
>DYEN01000550.1 GCA_020725705.1 Anaerolinea sp. | reverse complement strand
GGCCCCGGTCGAGGCGCCGGTGGCGCTGGCCGGCGATCCGAAGTCGCTCGGCGTGGAGTTCTTCCTGGAGCGGCGCGAGATGGGCATCGTCAGCATCGCGGGGCCGGGCCGGATCACCGTCGACGGGCAAACCTTCCCGATGCAGAAACTCGACGGCCTGTACATTGGACGCGGCGCGCGCCAAGTAAGCTTCGCCAGCGACGACCCGGCCAACCCGGCGCGTTTTTACTTCAGCAGCACCCCGGCGCACACCAGCTACCCGACGGCGCATATCCCGCTCAGCGACGCCACCCCGCAGCATCTGGGCGATCTGGCGCACTCGAACAAGCGCACGATTTACAAGTACATCCACCCGGACGGCGTGAAAAGCTGCCAGCTTGTGATGGGCGTGACCCTGCTCGAGCCGAACAACATGTGGAACACCATGCCCGCGCACACGCACGTCCGCCGCATGGAAGTGTATTTCTACTTCGATCTGGCGGATGACAACGTCGTCTTTCACCTAATGGGCGAGCCGCACGAGACGCGCCATCTGGTCGTGCGCAACCAGCAGGCGGTCATCTCGCCAAGCTGGTCGATCCACGCCGGGATGGGCACCGGCAATTACAGCTTTATCTGGGCGATGGCCGGCGAAAACCAGACGTTCAGCGATATGGACCCGGTCGCGATGGCGACTCTGCGCTAGCGAAGGCAGGCAGCCATGAGCATTCTGGAGCAGTTTCGACTCGATGGGCGGGTGGCGCTGGTCACCGGCGCGAGCCGCGGGCTGGGCCAGGCGATGGCGGTCGGTCTGGCCGAGGCAGGCGCTGATGTCGCCGGGCTGGATCGCACGCCGGACTGCGAAGAGACCTGCGTCCAGGTGGAAGCGCTGGGCCGCCGCTATTTCAACCTCTCGATGGACCTGCTGGCGGCCACGGTCGACGATCTCAACCGGGCCGTCGTGCAGGTGGTCGAAGCGTTAGGCCGGCTCGACATCCTGGTCAACAACGCCGGGATCATCCGCCGCGCGCCCGCGCTGGACTACACCGAAGCCGACTGGGACGATGTGATCGCGATCAACCTGCGGGCGGTGTTCTTTCTGTCGCAGGCGGCGGGGCGCGTGATGGCGTCGCAGGGCGGCGGCAAGATCATCAACGTGGCGTCAATGCTATCGTTCCAGGGGGGGATCCTCGTTCCATCCTACACGGCCTCAAAGAGCGCAGTCGCCGGGCTGACGCGCGCCCTGGCGAACGAATGGGCGCCGCTGGGGATCAACGTCAACGCGATCGCGCCGGGTTACATGGCCACCGAGAACACCGCGCCGCTGCGGGCCGACCCGGTGCGCAGCCGGGCGATCCTCGACCGCATCCCGGTGGGGCGCTGGGGCGATCCGGACGATCTGAAGGGCGCGGTTGTCTATCTGGCGTCGGACGCGGCGCGCTATGTGCATGGCGCGATCCTGCCGGTCGATGGCGGCTGGCTGGCGCGCTGAGCGCAGCGAAGCAGTCGCGAAACCGAAAAAAAAGGTCCATGTAGGGGGCGCAGCTTGCCTGTTGCGCCCGCTTTTTTTCTTATGCCCGAAATGGCCGGGGCGGGCGCTTCACTGTCCGCTGGACCCGGCGGCTCGCCCTTCGCCGCTGACTGCCGTTCTGGGTCGGTTACGTCGTGTGCGTTGCTATGTTTCGGCCATCTCGCGAGATCGTCGGGTGCCTGAGCACTGCCTTCAGCGCTGGGCTTTGCGCGTGCGCGGGTCCGACAGATCGCGCAGGCCGTCGCCGATGAAGTTGAGCGCCATGACAACCGTCAGAATCGCCAGGCCGGGGAACGTGCTGAGCCACCACTGATCGTAGTGATCGATGCCGTCCGAGACCATGCGCCCCCATTCCGGCGAGGACGGCTCCGGCCCCAGACCGAGAAAGCTCAGGCCCGCGAAGATCAGGATCGCGTTGCCGATGTCCAGCGTGGCCATGACCAGCGCGGGCGCAACGCAGTTGGGCAGGATGGTGCGGAAGAGGATGCGCGCCGGAGAGGCGCCGATGGCCCGCGCCGACTCGACGTACTCATTCGACTTGACGCTGATCACCAGGCTGCGGATGACGCGGGCGTAGTTGGGCCACCACACGATCGTCATGGCGATGATGGCGTTGTTGACGCTGGGTCCCAGCGCCGCGGCAATCGCCATTGCCAGGATGATGATCGGGAAGGCCATAAAAACCTCGGTGAACCGCATCAGCAGCTCGTCCCACAGCCCGCCGACGTACCCGCCGATGGCGCCGAAGACCGTCCCGATCACGGTGGCGCTGGCGATAACCAGGATGCCCGCCGGCAGCGAGGTGCGCCCGCCATACAGCACGCGCGACAGCACGTCGCGGCCAAGCTGGTCGGTGCCAAAGAGGTGCGCGTTGCTGGGGCCCTGCAGCCGCTCCATGACGTTTTGCTTAAGCGGGTCGTAGGGCGCGATCTGCCCGGCGCCGAGCGAGACGACGATCCACACCGCGCAGATCACCAGGCCGGCGACCATCAGCGGGTTCTGCCGTGCGCGAAGACGGACGATATGCCAGTTGATCATCGCGGTGCTTACCCTTGGCGCAGGCGCGGATCGAGCCAGTAGTACAGCAAGTCCACGATCAGATTCATGACGACAAAGACGATCGCGATCAACATGCTGACGCCCATGATCGCGGGGAAATCGAGCGTGCGCGCGGCGTTGTATGCGTAACGACCGATCCCTTCCCAGGCGAAAATGGTTTCGGTCAGCACGGCACCCGACAGCAGGCTGCCGTACGACAACCCGATGATGGTGACGACCGGCATCAGCGCGTTGCGCAGCCCGTGACGCATGATCACGGTTCGCTCCTTCAGACCCTTGCTGCGAGCGGTGGTCATGTAGTCTTGCGACAGCACTTCCAGCATGGACGAGCGTGTAATGCGCGTGATCAGGCCGGCGGAATAGGCGCCGAGGACCAGCGAGGGCAAGATCAGGTGCTCGAGCGCGTTGCGGAAGGTGCTCCACTGCCCGGCAAGCAGGCTGTCGATGGTGTACAGCCCGGTGACGTTGGGCGGGGGCACGACACGCGGGTCGAGCCGCCCCGGGCCGGGGACCACGCCCCAGCGCAGGTACAGGACCAGCAGGCCGATCAACGCCAGCCAGAAGACCGGCGCGCTGACCCCGATTAGGGAAATGAAACGTACCACGAAGTCGATCGGCCGGTTGCGCCAGACGGCCGAGATGACTCCAAACGCCACCCCCGCGATCACACTGACGACGATGCCGGCAGTCGCCAGCTCGATGGTCGCGGGCAGAAAGCGGCGCAGCTCGTCGGCGATCGGGCGGTGGCTGCGGATCGAGGTGCCCAGGTCACCCCGGAGCAGGTTGCGCATGTAGGTCAGGTATTGGATATGGAGCGGCTCGTCGAGACCCCACTTGGCGCGGAAAGCGGCCACAATCTGCGGATCGGCGGCGGCGCGCTCGCCCAGGTTGGCGGCGGTGGGATCGGCGGGGATGCTATTCGAGATCAGGAACGAGACCAGCGAGATGCCGACAAGCAGCGGGATCATCAAGAGCAGGCGGCGTGCGAGATACTTGTGCAGAGCCATGAAATTTCCCGGCGATTGTGAAAAAAGGGCGGCGAGGGCCGGAGATACCGGTTCCCGCCGCCCGATGCTACACCACGAAATTACCGGTACAGCGCGGTGAGGTCCACGCGCCACTGCCCGTTATAGGCGAAGCCTTTCAGGTCGTTGCGATAGGCGAAGTGCACGCCCGGCTGGAAGAGCGGCGCAAACGGCGCGTTCTGCTGTTCGTACAACTGGATCTCGCGGAACAGCTCGTTGCGCACCGAGGCGTCGATTTCCGTTTTCACCGCGTCGCGCAGGGCCAGGATTTCCGGGTCGGCGTTCTCGTCGGTCCAGTTGGCACGGTTACCGACGACTCCACCGGGCAGGAACTCGACGTAGTCGAGCGTATCCTGATAATCCGGGTTCCACAGCCAGAGGCTGAAGCCCTGGCGTCCGCCGCGGTAGGCATCGAGCGACACCTGAAATTCCTGCGGGACTAGCGTGACATTGATCCCGACTTCGGCCAGGTCCGCCTGGACTTTCTGGGCGACGATGCCGAATTCGGTGCCGATGTAGTTAAAGTCCGGATATTCCAGGTTGATCGCGAAGCCATCCAGGTAGCCGGCTTCGGCGAGCAGGGCGCGCGCCTGATCGAGGTCCTGCGAGAGCGCCTCAGACGGGTCCAGCGCCCCGGCGAAGCCGATCGGGACCATCGCGGCGGGGGTATTGGCGCCCTTGCCGCTCAGGAAGCGCAGCTCGTCATAGTTCAGCGCGTAGCGGATGGCACGCTGGACAAGCCGGTTGCTCACCGGGCCACCGATCTCCGGGTCCTGGTTCATCAGCAGGAAGATCAGCGTGTCGCTCTGGGTCGAGAAGACCTCGATGTCCGGGTTCGCTTCGAACGATGGCAGTTGATCCGCGATCACGTCCATCGCGATATCGATGTCTCCCGCCTCTAGCGCCAGCTTCTGCGTCGAGGTTTCGGGCAGGTTGCGGATGATGATCCGGTCGAAATAAGGCGCTTCGTCCCAGTAGTTCGGGTTGCGAACGAGCACCGTCTGGACACCCGGCGTGTAGCTCTCGACCATGTACGGGCCTGTGCCGGCAGAGTTATTCATGAACCATTCTTCGGCGGTGTCGGTTTCCGCCGCGTCAGGCGCGTCGGTACCGCCATTGGCGCGCACGACGTCCGCGTTCACAATCGAGAACGCGTCGAAGATGATCTTCGCCAGAATGGCAGGGTCGGGCTGGGTCAGTGTCAGGACGACGGTCAGGTCATCAGCCGCTTCGACACTGGCGATCGTGTCCGCCAGGAAAGACGGGTTGTCCTTCAGGTTCTTCATGCGGTTGAAGCTGAAGACGACATCGTCAGCGGTAAGCGGATCGCCGTTCGAGAAAGTCACGTCGTCGCGCAGTGTGAAAGTGTAAACCAGGCCATCATCGGAGATGGTCCAACTGGCGGCGAGGTTTGGCAGGATTTCACTGACCGAGTCTGAGGGGAAGGTCACCAGGGTGTCGTACACGGAATGGTGCACCAGCGACCCGCCCGGCTCGTAGGCTCGGCCCGGGTCGAGCGAGTGGTAGTCTTCTGAGAGGCCGACGACCAGGACCTTCTCTTCCTGGGCGCCGGCGCTTCCCAGCGCAATGATCCCCAACATGAGGGCGAGCAGCAAAACAAGCGAGCGGCGCATTGTTCCTCCTTCATGGGTTTCAGAAAAGAAAAAAACAGTGCCAGGACGCCACCCGCTCCCCTGGCGCGAACTCTGACGCGGCATACCTGACACTCAGGCGATTAATCGGCAGAAAAAGCGGCGGTGGCGAGTCGTCAGGGCACAGTCGACTAATACAAGTATAGATGCAATTGTTACAACCCGGCCGAAAACGGGCAACCGGGTTCCTTGTCTATTTTGCATAGAGTTGTGCCGGGCGGGGCGGCCCAAAGGCCGCCCCGGATCACCAGCTGCCGCGATTCACGCCCGCGGCTGTGCGGTGAGTTCTAGAGCGTAATGAGCACCTCTGGCTCCTCGCCAGGCGCGGCGATAGGGAGAACCTCGCCGGACCACCCGACCCCGTTCACGTGGCAGCCCGGCGGCTCGCCGGGTGCGGCGCGGCGCACAGTGATCGTATAGCGCGCGCCCCGGAACCAGCGCCGGACGCGGAACTGATCCCAGCCGTCGGGCAGGGCAGCCTGCACGCGCAGCCCTTCGCGGTGGGCGGTGATGCCCAGCACGCCATCGACGAGCGCGCGCAAGAACCACGCCGCCGATCCCGTGTACCAGGTCCAGCCCGCCTGGCCGGGCGAGGGCGCCAGCGGCCCGGCGACGTTGCCCGGCATGACGTACGGCTCGCCGGAGTAGCGGTCGGGGTCGACGCTGGCGCGGGCCGGTGGGCAGAAGCTGCGCCAGACGGCATAAG
>DYEN01000549.1 GCA_020725705.1 Anaerolinea sp. | reverse complement strand
TGTTCCGCGATCAGCCCTACAAGCTGGAGCTGATCGACGGGCTGGAACAGGGCGGCCTGGACGAGTACGGCGAGAAGACCAGCGAGCCGGTCGTGATCAGCACCTACCGGCAGGCGACCTTCGAGGACCTCTGCCGGGGTCCGCACGTCGCCAACACGCGCGAGATCAACCCGGACGCGATCAGCATCACCTTCAAGGCGCCTGCCGGGGCCTACTGGCGTGGCGACGAGAAGCGCCCGATGCTGACCCGCATCTACGGCACGGCCTGGGAGACGGCGGAACAGCTTGAGGAATATCTGACCCTGCTCGAAGAAGCCAAAAAGCGCGATCACCGCACGCTCGGTGTGCAGCTTGGTCTGTTCGTGATCGATCCGCTGGTGGGCAAGGGGTTGCCGCTGTGGAAGCCCAAGGGCGCCATCTTGCGCGATACGCTTGAACGCTTTCTGCGCCAGGCGCAGATGGAGCGCGGTTACCAGCCCGTCGTCACACCGCATATCGGCAGGCTGGATCTCTACCGCACGTCCGGCCACTACCCGTACTATAAAGACAGCCAGTACAGCCCGATCGATGTGGATGGCGAGGAGTTCCTGCTCAGGCCGATGAACTGCCCGCACCACATCATGATCTACAAGAGCGAGCTGCACTCGTACCGCGATCTGCCGGTGCGCTACGCCGAGTTCGGCACGGTCTACCGCTACGAGCAGAGCGGCGAGCTTTCGGGCCTGACGCGCGTGCGCGGCTTCACCATCGATGACTCGCACCTGTTCGTCACGCCCGATCAACTGCTGGACGAGTTCATCGAGGTGGTGCGCCTGATCCAGTACGTCTTCGGCAGCCTGGGCATGCACGACTTCCGCGTGCGCGTCGGCACGCGCGACCCCGCGTCGGATAAATACGTGGGCAGCGACGAAAGCTGGGAGCAGGCGACGAACGCGATCATCCACGCCTGCGAGAAGCTTGGCCTGAACTATGTGGTCGAGGAAGGCGAGGCGGCTTTCTACGGGCCGAAGCTGGACTTCATCTTCCGCGACGTGCTCAAGCGCGAGTGGCAGCTGGGTACGGTTCAGGTGGACTACAACTTGCCGGAGCGCTTCGAACTGGAGTACGTCGGCGAAGACAACGAGCGCCACCGCCCGGTGATGATCCACCGCGCGCCGTTTGGCTCGCTAGAGCGTTTCATCGGCATCCTGATCGAGCACTTCAATGGCGCGTTCCCGCCGTGGCTGGCGCCGGTTCAGGCCGTCCTGATCCCGGTTGCCGACCGGCATCTGGAGTATGCCCACGACGTCGCGCGGCAGCTCCGCGAGGCCGGGATGCGCGTCGAGGTGGACGACTCGAACAACCGCATGGCGGCCAAGATCCGGCACCAGACGCAGATGCGCGTGCCGTGGCTGCTGGTGGTGGGCGACCGCGATATCGAAAAGAGCGCGGTCAGCGTGCGTCTGCGCAGCGGGGAAGACCTGGGCGCGATGGGTGTCAAGGAATTCATCCGCCACGCCACCCATCTGATCGAAATCAAGTCGTTGGAACTGGCCTGAGCCGCCGCCTGACCGCGTGAGAGCGCGGCGGCAGGGCCGTGCTTGGACCGCTAACGCGCCCGGCGCGTTAGCGGTCCAGAACTTCGGCCTCTCGTGTCATCCGATCCCGCGAACGTGACCCGTCCTCTGAAGCGCGGTATGGCGAATCGCTTCTGGCCCTGGCCCACCGGTTGGCGGCGATGAGCGCCACACTCCAATAAGCGAGATAACCGATCACTTCAAGCAAGGAGGGTGCGTCGTTGTAACCGGCCAGCACCCGCAGCATGCTTCCGACAGTCGAGGTATCGCTCAGGATCGGCTTCAGGTTCCAGACTTCCTCGGCGATGGCCGGGAGCCAGCCTAATTCTTCAAATTCGTGCAGACTGTGGGCAAACAATCCGGCGGCAAAGATCAGCAGCAGCACGCTGGTCACGTCGAAGAAGCGCCGGATATTCAGTCGTGCCGCGCCGACGTAAATCCCCCAACCGATCAGGATGGCACCTGCCAGACCGATCACCCCGCCGATGATTGTCGCCAGCCCATCCCCGCCGGCGATATTGGCCGCGGTCAGGAATAGAGCGGTTTCCACGCCCTCGCGGAAAACTGCCAGGAATACAATGCTGAACAGTGCCCAGTGATGACCCTGCCGGATCGCACCACGCATCTCGGTTTCGAGCCTGCTCTCGATAAAGCGTGCCTGGCGGCGCATCCAAAAGATCATCCAGGTGAGAACGCCGACCGCCAGCAGCATGGTGGTCCCTTCAAACAGCATCTCGCCCCGGCCTTCAAACTCCGCCCCGGCCATGTGCAGCGCCCCCGCCAGCGCCAGACTCAGCCCGGATGCAGCTGCGATCGCCGTCCAAGCCACTCTGCGCAGGTCTTGTCGTTCCAACCGGCGCAAGATGCCAAATATGATCCCCACAATCAGAGCAGCTTCCAGGCCTTCACGCAGGGTGAGCAGCAAAGATGGCAACATGAGGGGTTCCTCCCCATACCCTAGCTATAATGAGGCGCTAATTGAGAACGATTCTCATAATTGAGTTGTATTGGACCATAAGCGAATGGGGTGAAACAAGGCCTCTGTGTTGAGTGGCGCTTGAAAATAGGGCGAAATGTGACTTTAAACGGTGGTAGAATTCTTCTCTCGCGCGGTGTTCATTGTAACGCGGCGAAAGCCCAATATACTGGTGCTTGAAACTGGGGATCAGCCAATGAAGTTAGGCCGGTGAGGAATGGTAAACACCGCTAACGTGCCTGGCGCGTTAGCGGTCTTGTTGATCGGGCCATGCAAACACAAGGACGGCATCTGTGGACTCCTACCTGGGCGAGCTGGCCGGGCTGGCAACGTCGGTCTGCTGGAGCTTCACCTCGGTCTTTTTCACGCTGTCGGGTCGGCAGGTTGGCTCGGCGGTGGTCAACCGCGTCCGCCTGCTGATGGCGGTCGTGATGGTCAGCCTGCTGCATTGGGCGATGGAAGGCAGCCTGCTGCCGGTCGATGCCGGGCCGGAACGCTGGGGCTGGATGGGGCTGTCTGGCCTGATCGGGTTTGTGATCGGGGACGCGATGCTGTTCCAGGCGTTCGTGATGATCGGCCCGCGTCTGTCGATGCTGCTGATGGCGCTGGCGCCGGTGATGGGCGCGCTGCTGGCCTGGCCGCTGCTCGGCGAGCACCTGACCGGCCCGGAGATCGCCGGGATTCTGCTGGCGGTGAGCGGCGTGGCGTGGGTCGTGATCGACCGCAGCAACAGCGGCAAGGGCGGCCTGCCGGAGATGCCGCCGCGCTTCTATGTGCTGGGGGTGCTGCTGGGCCTGGGCGGGGCGCTGGGCCAGGCCGGGGGCCTGATCGCGTCAAAGGTCGGGCTGGAAGGGGACTACCCGGCTCTGTCCGGCAATCTGATGCGCCTGTCGGTTTCGACCGTCGCGATCTGGGCGATCACGGTGGCGACGGGGCGCGCGCACAGCAGCTTCCAGGCGCTGCGCGATCATCCGCGCGTGATCGCGATTCTGATCGGCGGCGCGCTGTTCGGGCCGTTTATCGGCGTGTGGCTGTCGCTGGTGGCGGTGCAGAACGCGCCGGTCGGGATCGCCTCGACCCTGATGAGCTTCCCGCCCATCATCCTGCTGCCGGTTGGCTATTTTGTGTTCAAAGAGCGGATCACCTGGCGCGCGGTGGTAGGGACGGCGCTGGCGGTGGCCGGCACGGCGGTGATCTTCTTGAGCGCGTGAGGCGGTTCATTCGCCACCGGGCGCGCTGCGCGGTAGACTAAAAGCCCGGTGCGCGGGACTGCGCGCGCCACCCGCTCGGAAGGCATTTTGCGAAGGTGAAGTACGTCATCATGACCAACCCGCCCGAGATCATCCATGCCGCCTACAACCTGACCATCGAGCTAGAACCGGGCCGCTGGCGGTTGTTCAACGGCGCGCACGATCCCTCGGCGGGGGTGGTGCGCCCGCTGCTCGAAGCGCGTCCCGGCGCCATCGTCTGCTCGCCCACATTTGCCCGTGCCCGGCGCCTGCCCGAAGACGGCTATGTCGACCCGGCCACGGTGGCGCGGGTGGTGGTTGGTTGGGCGCCGGAGAGCCGCAACTGGCATCTGGGGCTGATGCTCCAGCCCGCCTCGGGCGACGCCGACCGGCTGCGCTGGTGCGGGCTGGCGCACTGGCCCAGCGGACGCGCCGAGGAATACGAGGCTCAGGCAACCGCATCGGGCCGCGCGCTGGCCGAGGTGATCGGGCGCCCGTTTCATATTGTCGGCGCGCCTCACCCCGCGCCGGTGACCGCCACTCCGCCCACCCCGCTCGCGCCCGCGCCGCCGGTAGAATCGCCCGCCCGTCAAGCGGAGACAGAATCGACCGCGCCGCCTGTGCTGCGCGCGGCCCCGGTCGTTACGCCGCGCACGCCACCGTTCGCGTTCGAGGAGTGGCGTATGGCCGCCACCCGCCGCGGCTTTATTTTCGCCCGCCCGACGCGCTGGGTGATCGCGCTGGTGCTGCGCGCCGCCGGGTATACCGTCGCCGCGCTGTTGTTCGTGATGCTCGGCATCGGCTCGCTGCAAAGCGGGCTGGCTCAGGTCAACCCGCCCTGGCTGCCCTACGTCGGCGTCGGCGTGGGGGGTGTGCTGGGCCTGCTCGCCCTGATGACCTGGGGGCGCGCGCTGACCGTTTCGGATGTGCTGATCGACACGCAGCGGCGCGAAGTCTGGCGCCGCAACCGCTTTAGCGGCCGGGCGCGCTGGCGGGTGCCATTCGACCGGGTGGAATATGTGCTGCTCACCCAGACCCCGGCGCGAGCGCGCGGTCGCAAGACGCTCGATGGCCCGGTCGCGATCGCGCACGATGCCTGGCTGCACCTCTACGATGGACGGCGGTTCTGGCTGGTGGCGGAGCTAGGGCGTGTCGAGGGGCGGAGCCACGCCTGGCCGCTGGTTGAGCGCCTGCAAAAGCAGCGCGGGCGGCGCGCCCTCGATCTGGCGCACTACGACACGCCGGCTCACCATGCGGCGGTCTGCGCCGCCGGGGCAATCGCGGCGGCGGTCTGGCTGGATATTCGCTAGCGAGGGCTTTGACAGCCCTCGGCGGGCATGCTACCATTCGCGCTGACGGGTCCCGCCGGGAAAAAAGGTCTTCGA
>DYEN01000548.1 GCA_020725705.1 Anaerolinea sp. | reverse complement strand
GTCGCCGGGCCGGATATCCGGCTCGTTGTAGATGATCCAGCGGTGGATACCCCATCTTTCGCCGTAATAGGCGACCGTCCGGCGCACGAACGCCGCCCAGTAGTTCGCCGGATCGTCGATCGGGCGGTCGAGGCCGAGCGGCGGCGCGCCGAGCATCTTGATCTCCGACGCCCACAGGGGCGTGTTCTTCAGCAGGCCGACCACCTCACGCCCGGCATCGCGCGCCTCGCGCAGCCAGGCTTCGGGTACGGCGTCGAGGTTGTACTGGTGAGGGCCGTCCGGCTGGAAACGCGGCCACTCGAAAATGATCCGCTCCCACCCCGCGCCCAGGTCGCGCGCGTCGGCGGGCCGGTAGTAAGCCTCAACCACGCCAAACGGAGAGGGAATCGCTTCCCACTGCTGGGCGCCCGCCGGCCACGCAGCCGACACCACCGCCAGCAATCCCACCAGCGCAGCCACACGCCGTATGATCGATGCCAACGCGAATACCGGTCGGGGGCGGATCGCCAGCCGCTGCATCGGCGATACTCCGGGGGTACATCAGTCCGGCCGGGCGGGCGGGCGCAGGTCCTGGATGTTCAACTGCGGCCGCCGGTGCCCGTTCCACTCGTTGATCTCCAGGTGATAGGCAATATCCATCATGCCTTCCAGGTGTTCGGCCCAATCCCCAAACTTGAACGCGATCCCATCCAGGAACTGGACGCCGTTCGACAGGCGTAGGCGCAGGTGCCTGCCTTCCTGGCCCACTCGCCGCGCCTCGACCACGCGCACCCCGCGCGTGACGAACAGCGGCGCGTCGTTTCCGGCGCCGGTTGGCTCCAACCGGCGTAGTTCGTCCGCCAGCATCTCGGTGAGCTGGTCGAAGGGCACCTCGGCGTCGACGTTCAGCGATGGACGCAGGTCTTGACCATCCAGCCGCTCGGCGGCGAGCTGCAGTAGCCGCTCGCGCAGCTTGGGCAGGTTTTCGTTTAGGACGGTGAAGCCCGCCGCCTGCGCGTGCCCCCCGTGCCGCACCAGCAGATCGGCGCATTCATCCAGCGCGTCGGTGATGTCAAACTCGTCGATGCTGCGGCACGACCCGCGCGACTCCGTCTCGCCCTGCTGCACGACGACCGCCGGGCGGTAGAACTCCTCGCACAGGCGCCCGGCCACCAGGCCCACAATGCCGGGGCGAAAGCCAGAGCTTGTCGCGAAGATCAGCGGCAGATCCTGGCCGCTGTCAAATGCCTGCTCGCGCGCCACCTCGACCGCCTGGAGCGTGAGTTCCTGCCGCTCAACGTTGAGCGCCTGAAGGTGCTGCGCCAGTTCCGAAGCACGCGCCATATCCTGCGTGCTCAGCAGTTCATAGGCGATCATGGCGCTATCCAGCCGCCCGGCGGCGTTGATACGCGGCCCCAGCATGAAACCGATGCTCGTCGCGTTGCATTGCTCC
>DYEN01000046.1 GCA_020725705.1 Anaerolinea sp. | reverse complement strand
GGAGGGGTTGACGATGCTCCCGCCGCTTGAGGTGGACCTGAACGCCTTCCGCGAATCCGAAGCCGACCTGTACACCAACCGGCTGAAGACGGAGCTGTCCGACGAGTGCACCTATCTCGTCCCTGCGCCGCTTGACCCGGAGCTGGCGCGCCAGTTGAACGTGCTGGCGGCGGCCGTGTTCCGCGTCATCGGCTGCAAAGACGTCGCACGGGTCGATTTCCGGCTGGACAAGCACAACCACAACAGGCCGTACATCCTGGAGATCAACCCGTTGCCCGGCCTGACGCCCAACTTCAGTGACCTGTGCTACGAAGCCGAGGCGTACGGCTGGACCTACGAGCAGTTGATCAACGCCATCGTCGATACTGCTGCCGTCCGGCTGGGGCTGATCGAGTCGCAACCGCGGCCCGCCGGTGCGGATTAGCGTATCGCCGTCCTGCCGCTTGCGCCCCAGGGCGACCGCGCGGTCGCCCTGGGGTTTTTATGTTCTCCACACAGCCGCGGGCAGCGGAGTTTCATGGTCTTTTCATCTTCCTGTTTCCCAATCTGTGCTACACTAGGCCACTATGACCAGTTCGCATACCCGACACCTGCTCTTATTGTCCATCCTGCTCGCCGGCGCCCTGGCGCTGGCGAGCTGTGATTCGTCCGAGCCGGCGGTTCCCCCTGGCGTGATCGGCAGCCCGACACCTGACCCGGTCACCACCGCATCGCCGGCCCCGTCCACGACGCCGCTACCGGGCGGCCCGATCATCACACCCGGCGAGCTTCTCGCCTCGCCCACCGACACGCCACCCGCGGTGAGCTTCGACCCGACCGCGACACCGCCCATCCCCACCACGCCGCCGGCGGCCAGCCCAACCCCCACGCCGTCACCCGCCGTCGTGCTGCCCACGGCCACGCCCGGCGGCCCATACGGCCCGATCGTTGGCCCCGGCCAGACTCCCCTGCCGACAACCGGCGTCGCGCCCACCCAGGAGACCGACCCGTATGGCCCGATTGTCGGCCCCGGGCACACGCTTGTGCCCACCGAGACGCGCGTGGCGCCCACCCAGATCCCGACACTGCCGCCGACCCCCGGTCCCAGCCCCACGCCCGGACCCGGCCTCAACAGCGCCTTGATGGGGATTCAGATTCACCCGCACATCGACAGCCGCGAGATCGACACGATCATCGGGCTGCTCCGCGAGCTGGGCGTCGATTGGGTCAAGCTGCAATTCAACTGGTCGTTGCTGGAGTCCTCGCCCGGTCGCTACACCGAGCTGTATTTCATGCTGACCAGCTACGTCCGGCGCCTGCACGACCAGGGCTTCAAGGTGATGATCAGCGTCGCCAAGGCGCCCGGCTGGGCGCGCCGCCCCACCGCCGACGGTATCATGCACGAGGCGGCCCCACCCGACAACCCGGAGCACCTGGCGAACTTCCTCACCGCCCTGCTCAACCATCTGGGGCACGACGGCGCAGGCCAACCTTACATCGCCGCGATCGAGGTGTGGAACGAGCCAAACCTGGAGCGCGAGTGGTACGGCCACCCGCTGACCGGCGAAGAATATATGCGCTATTTCCACCCGGCCTACTCGGCGATCCGCGCTTTTTCGCCGTCCGTCGTCGTGATCACTGCCGGACCGGCCCCCACCGGCAACTCGCACTGGTCCACCGACGACCGCGAATGGCTGCGCGGCCTGTACAACGCCGGGCTGGCCCGGTTTGGCGCCGATGTCGCGGTGGGCATCCACCCCTACGGCTGGGCCAACCCGCCGGACGCTCGTTGCTGTGCCAACCCCGGGCGCGGGTGGGACGATCACCCGCAGTTCTTCTTCCTGGACACCATCGAGGACTACCGCGCGATCATGGACCTGGCCGGGCACGGAGCCGCACCGCTATGGGCCACCGAGTTTGGCTGGGCAACCTTCGACGGGCTGCGCACCGCAGGTGGGAGCGTGCCCCCCGACCCGGCCGGCGCCCCCTATTTCAGCTTCATCAACCAACACGATCAGGCGGCCTACACCGTGCGCGCCTTCCAGATCGCGCAGTCGCTGCCTTATATGGGGCCGATGATCCTGTGGAACCTCAATTTCAGCACCATCCCCGGCGCGCTGGAGCGTTCCGACCCGACCGCGGGCTACGGCCTGCTCGACGTTTACTGGCAGCCGCGCCCGGTTTTCCAGTACCTCAAGCAGGCGCCCAAGTTCTGATCGCGCCGCAGTCGGCCGAACGGTCAAACACAAAACGGGCGAGTGCCAAAGCACCCGCCCGTTTGCGTGTTCGCGTCATGCGGGCCTTGCGCCCGCCGTAGCAGCCGGACTAGTCCTCGAAGTCTTCCTCAGTGTCTTCTTCGAGTTCCTCGTCGAGTTCTTCGTCCTCGTCGAAGAGATCTTCCTCGTCTTCCTCTTCCAGCCCTTCCGGTTCCTCGTCGATCAGCTCGTCGTCGGCCAGCAGAGCTTCTTCGTCGTCGACGATTTCCTCGTCCTCTTCGATCAGGTCAGCTTCGTCTTCTTCGTCCAGCTCAACCTCGTCTTCTTCCTCTTCGGCGTGGAAGTCGTCCACGTCGTCGAATTCTTCGTCGAGGTCCTCAGCCATCAGCAGATCGTCTTCGTCCTCGTCTTCGTCGTCTTCGTCATGATCGTGACGCACGACCTGCCGCTCAAGCTCCTCGTTTTCCACCGCGATCTCGCGATCCTGGTAGGTATGGAAGCCCGTCCCGGCCGGGATCAGCTTGCCGATGATCACGTTCTCCTTGAGGCCATACAGCTTGTCGGCCTTGCCCTCGATTGCGGCGCCCGCCAGCACTTTGATCGTGTGCTGGAAGCTCGCCGCCGAAAGGAAGCTGTCCGTCGTCAGGGCGGCTTTTGTCACGCCAAGCAGGACCGGGATGGCCGAAGCCGGCTCCTTGCCCTCGGCGATCAGGCGCTCGTTGATGTCGAGCAGCAGCAGGCGGTCGATCAGCTCGCCCGGTAGCAGCTCACTGTCGCCACTGCGCGTAATCTGCACCTTGCTCAGCATCTTGCGGATCATCACCTCAAAGTGCTTGTCCGCGATGTTCACGCCCTGGTTCCGGTAGACTTTCTGCACTTCGGTCAGCAGGTAGTGCTGCACCGCCTCGCGGCCCAAGATGCGCAGGATGCGGTGCGGGTTCTTCGACCCTTCCGTGACCTGCTGCCCGGCCTCGATGTGCATCCCGTCGTAGATGTCTTCGAGCAGGCGCGCGTTCTGCGGCAGCTCGTATTCGCGAACTTCCTCGATCTCCTTGCGGATGTAGATCGTGTGATCTTCGAGGTAGACCTCGCCATCCATCCCGGCGACGATCTCTTCTTCCGCAGCGCCGTTGGACGACGCGCCGTTGCGCGCCAGGACGGTTCCTTCACGCACGGTTGCGCCGTCTTCGACCAGGATCTCCCAGGACTCGGGCACGTCGTGCTGCTCGCTGACAACGTCGCTGTTGATCACGCGTGCGATGCGGACACCCTCGCGGCGCTCCAGACGAAGCGTACCGCTGATGTCCACCACCACCGCCTCGCCTTTCGGCTTCTTGCGGGCCTCAAACAGCTCTTCCACGCGCGGCAGACCGCTGGTGATGTCTCCGCCGGCGCCGGCGGCCACACCGCCGGTATGGAAGGTACGCAGCGTGAGCTGCGTGCCCGGCTCGCCGATCGACTGTGCCGCGACGATACCCACCGCCGAGCCGATCTCGACCAACTCGCCGCGCCCCAGGTCGCGCCCATAGCACAGCGCGCAGATGCCGTGGATCAGCGAGCAGGTCATCGGGCTGCGCACGATCACCGACTCGACCATCGCGCGCTCCAGGCTCTCGGCGACTTCCTCGGTGATCATCTCGTTGCGCCGCACGATCACTTCGCCCGTTTCCGGGTCGAATGCGTCACGCGCGGCGATGCGCCCGATGATGCGCTCGGACAGCGTCTGGCCGGCCACGTCCGCCTCCGGCAGCGGGTTCCCGCGCCCGTCCTGGTTCTTGGGATGCGCCGGGTTCAGGATGGTGATGCCCGCCTTGGTGCCGCAGTCATGCCGGTTGATGATCACGTCCTGCGCCACGTCTACCAGACGGCGGGTCATGTACCCGGCGTCCGCCGTACGCAGCGCCGTGTCCGCCAATCCCTTGCGCGCGCCGTGCGTCGAGATGAAGTACTCCAGCGCCGTCAGGCCCATGCGGAAGTGGCTCTGAATCGGCAGGTCAATGATGCGGCCCGACGGGTCGGCCATCAGGCCGCGCATACCCGCAAGCTGGGTGATCGGGCCGAAACCGCCCTTGGTCGAGCCGGACAGCGCCATGACGGCGATCGGCCCGAACGGGTCGAGCGTGTCGCTGATGACGTCCTTCAGTTCGGACTTGGCGCGGTTCCAACTGTCGATCGTGATCTGGTAGCGTTCTTCCTCGGTCAGCAGGCCGCGGCGGAAGTCGCGCTGAGCCGTCTCGACCGTCGCTGATGCTTCGGCCAGGATCTGCTCGCGCTCCTCGGGCACGGTCAGGTCCGAAACGGCGATCGTCGTGCCGGACACCGTCGCGTAGTGGAAGCCCAGGTTCTTGATGGCGTCCACCACCTCGGTTGTCTCGTCCGGGCCGTAACGCTGGTAGACCTTCGCCACCAGGTTCTGCAGGCTGCGTTTGGAAACCGTCTCCTGCACGAAGCGCATGCTGTCGGGCAGAATGCGGTTGAACAGCGCGCGGCCCACGGTCGTGATCTCAGGCCGGGGCTGCGGCGGGTGCTCCGGATCGTCGTAGTAGTTCCCCAACAGAATCGGCGTGTGCAGATCGACGATGCCCAGCCCATAGAGGTACTCGACCTCGTCCAGATCCGTCACCAGCCGGCGCTCATACAGATTGCTCACCGTGAGCGGCACGTCGGGGTGCTTCTGCAGATACTGGTCCATCTCGTAGCCGTTGTGGACACCCACGTCAAACCGGCCCTCGAGAATACCGTCGACAAGCTGATCGAACGCGCGGTACATGCGGCCGTTTTCCAGGCGCGTGTCGCGCAGAACCGTCACCTCGTTGTTCCGGTCCAGGTCGCGCAATTCCACCTGGCGCGAGCCGGCCGAGTTAAATACGACGCCGATCCGGTAACCACCCTGTGCCAGGCTCTCCCACTTGCGGAATTCCTCAGCCCGGTCGACATGCGTGACGATGTCGGCGGTCGGGTCCATCGTCAGGTAGTAGTTGCCCAGCACCATGTCCTTGGCGGGCGCCACGACCGGTGAGCCGTCGGCAGGCTTGAGCAGGTTCTTCGTGCTCAGCATCAGCTCGCGCGCTTCCTGAACTGCGCGCTCGCTCAGCGGCACATGCACCGCCAT
>DYEN01000547.1 GCA_020725705.1 Anaerolinea sp. | reverse complement strand
CAACCGGCACCCCGCCCGGCAGCGCCCGCGCCATCACCGCCGGGAACGCCGCGCAGGTGGTCGAGCAGGGGACGATCGCGCTGGCAGGCGCCAACAGCGCGCAGAACGCGATCCGCGCCTTCGCCTGGTCGCCGGATGGCCGTGTGATCGCCGCGCCGGAGCCGGCCAACAACCGCGTTCAGCTTTTCGACGCCGAGACGCGCGCGCCGGCCGGAATCATCGCGCAGCAAGACGAGCCGGTGCGCAGCCTGGCCTTCAGTCCGGACGGCGCGCGCCTGGCGACCGGCGCCCTGGAAATCACCGTGTGGCAGGTCGAGACGGGCGAGGCCGTGGCCATCCTTGAAGGGCACACATCCCCGGTGCTCAGTCTGGCCTTCAGCCCGGACGGCGCGCAGATCGTCTCGACCGCCGCCGACCGGAGCGTGCGCCTGTGGGACGCGGTCACCGGCGAGCAGCAGCGCCAGTTCGCTTTAGGTGGCGCCGGTCTGCTTGTCGCCTTCAGCCCGGATGGGCAGCGCGTCGCAGCGCAGGGCGAACGCATCGTCCGGCTCTGGAACGCGGCAACCGGCGCCGAGATCGCCACGCTGGAGCACGGCGGTCTGGTGCTTGGGATGGCGTTCCATCCGCGCGGGGATCAGATCGCGACGGCAGCGGTTGACGGGGCCGTGCGCGTGTGGGACGCAGCAACCGGCGCTCTACTGGCGACGCTGCTACCGCCCAACAGCACCGCCCAGCCGATGGCCCTGGCCTACAGCCTCGACGGATCGGTGCTGGCCGTGGGCCGCTACACGCGCCCAACGCTTGATCTGATCGACGTGCGAAGTGGTGCGGCGCTGATCGCGCTCGAAGCCGGGCCGCAGAATGCAGCGGTTCACTTCTCGCCGGATGGCACGCAGCTTGCGGCACTCAGCGGCGAACGCGGCGAGACACTCACCGTCTGGGGTCTGGCCGACTGATCGTCCCGGCGAACTATTCCGGCTTCTGGGCAACGGTAACCAGCGGAAGCGTGCCGTTCCGGCTGAGCACCCGGTCAAGCTGTTCGGCCAACCGGTCGCGCCACTGCAGCCGCTTGGGATGATCCATCAGGCGCAGCCCGGCGGCCTGCAACCGCGCGCGCAGCGCCTCGACCACCTCAAGCGACTCCGGGAAGGCGTCCATGACCGCCAGCCACCCGCCCGGTCGCAGCGCCTCGATCCCGCGCGCCAGCGCCGCCGCCTCGTCTTCCTCGCGTCGCGTGCGCGCCAGCCCTTCCTGGAACAGGATCAGATCGAACGCCCCCGGCGCCAGAGGCGGCCGTACCGGGTCCGCCTGGACGCGCATGAAGCGGGCGATGGGGTACACGCCTAGCCCGTAGCGGCGTCCGATGTCCGTGTCGATCGCCAGCGTGGTATAGCCCGCCACGTCAAGCGCGTACGCCAGCCAGCCCATCCCCGCGCTGAGCACCGCCGCGTCGCCCATCGGGCCGATGGGCAGCGCGCCCGCCCGCAACCGGATCGCTTCCAGGTAGCGCCACAGCAGCGCCGTGCTGGCCGCGTACTGCGGCCAATAGTCTTCCGGATAGCCGCCCAGGCCGGTTTGCGGCAGGCGCTTGAACGCTTCCTCGTCGGGCGACTCCCAACCCTGCGCGGCAGCCTGCGCTTCGTGCTCCCGCGAGGCCGCGTCGAAAGCAGCGCGCTGTGCACCGTTCGCCAGGCGCAGAATGCCGTCCTCAATCGGGAAGTGATGCGGCGGATCGGCGATGCACACCGCGCCACCCTCGGCGGGGGCCAGCGGCGCGCGATCGATCGGGCAGACGAGCAGCGGCAGATACTGCCGCCCCCGCCCCTTGAACGGACGATCGAGGGAGTCGGATGTGTCGCGAGAATCGGATGTCATGGGTTGGCTAGCTCGTCTTGATCGGCCTGGCTCAGGTCGGGCTGTGGGTCGGCAGTGTGACGCAGCACCATCAGAAAGTGATCGCCCAGCGCGCGAAACACCGGCCAGGCGCTCATCCGCGCGTCCCAGCGTTTGGCCCGCGCGAAGCCATCGGGCGCGTCCCGGTACACTTCGTGGAGATGCACCGGCGGCAGCCAGAGCGGAAAGGCGCGCACCGACTCCACGGCGAAATAGGGACGAAAGGGCGCGGCAAAAGCCCGCGGGGAGTAGAAACGAACCGGCGCCGTCACCGCGCTGGCCCCGGCGCGGCCCTCCGCCCACATACCGGACCGCTTCAGCGTGGCAGCCGGCTTGAGGCGGCGCAGGTTCCACAGAATCTCGAACAGGCAGCGGCGGCTCATGACGGTGGCCACAAACGGCGCGCCGCGCTCCAGCAGCGCGTGCAGGCCGCGCGCGACCCCCGGCAGATCCGGCTCGGTGTTGAGCGTGCCCAAGCTCGCGTAGGCGCCCTGAAACGGGCCGCGTTCGTCCAGCCGCCCAAGCTGGCCCGCCGGCAGCACCCGGCAGGTGAAGCCGCGCCGCACGCCGAACACCGCGGCTTTGGTCTGCGCCTGGCGGATCATCACTGGGCTGACATCGATTCCCAGCACGCTGTACCCCTCGCGCACCAGCGCGAGCGCCTCTTCGCCGGTGCCGCAGCCAATGTCGAGCACCGCTGCCCTCGCCGGCAGCAGCTCGCGCAGCGTGCGCACATGCTCGGCGCGCAGCCAGTCCAGCAGCGGGTTTCCGTGCCCGTCGGCGTCCGCCGGGCCAAACGTCGCGTCGTACATCTGCGCGGCGCGGTCGAAGCGGACTTCGAGCGTCTTATAATGCTGGAGCGTCGTCGCGTCTGTCCGGCTCACGATCCCCCTCTCCCGGCTCCCGATCCGCGCCGGCAGCGCGCCCCGGCGCGACAAAGACCGGACGCCGCACGATCCACCACGCCGCGATCAGCGCCGTGGCGAGCAGTGGCCCCGCCAGCGCCGCGCATATTGCCCGCGCCACGATCTCCCATCCCAACGCGCTCAGCAGGGCGTAGACCACACCCGTCATCGCGAAGAACAGCGCGGCCCAGAGCAGTCCAAGCCGGGCGCCTCGCTTCCACACAAACCCGCTCAGCGGGTGCAATTCGTCCATAGTCACGCGCTCCGGCCACTCGCCGGCGCTCAGCCGGCCAGCGGCCAGACCCAGATATCCCCGATCAGGCAGTGCGTCACCGCGTCGTCGTAATTGAGCAAGGCCAGGCCCACCCGTCCCACACTGGGCGCCAGCGTTTCCTGCGCCGCCAGCGCGCCGTTTACATACAGAGTCACCCGCTCGCCCTGCGCGATAACCAGCAACCGATCCGGCCCGGTCTCGTTGAGACGGATCCGGTCATAGACGTTGGTCGTCAGCGCGGCGTCCTGTGCCTGGACGATCCCGAAGCCACCGCTGCTGTCGATGTACGCCAGGTCCAGGTTGCGCTCGTCTTGATAGCGGAACAGCAACCCGCAGCCGGCGCTCTCGCCGTCGGTCGAGATCAGCACCGAGGCGCCGAGCATGAAGTCACCATATAGCGCCTGCTCCGAGCCGATTGGCTCGAAGCGCGAGAGCCGGTCCATGGCGTCCAGCGTGCGGCTGTTGAGGTAGAGGGCATGGGCCGGCGCCGGCTCGACATGGCCCGATGCAGCCAGCTCTGCCACCACCCGGCGGAAGTCCGGATTCGCCCACTCGGTCAGCGTCAGCGGCAGGCCGCGATAGGTCGTGCCCAGCCGCTGGGTGATAACTACATTGTCGAACAGCACGGTCGCCTGATCGTCCTGGCCGGGGTCTGTCGCAACCATCAGCCCCACCGTGCCTGCGTCCGTCAGACGGCCATCGGTCACCGTGCCCAGCAAAGCGCCGTTTCCGTAGAACGACAGCGTTGTATCCTGCACCAGAACGCTCAGGGTCCAGCGCTGCGCCTCAAGCGACGGAGCCGCCCGCCAGCTCTGAAGCACAAACTCGCCGGATGCGTCCGCCACAACCACCGACCACTGCCCCGCGGTGTTGACCTTGAACGTATAACCCTGGCGGGCCGCGCCAGGCTGCGCGGGCATGCGCACCACCAGCCCGAACTCGGCATAGCTCGGCGTGCCAAATAGGCGCGTGTCGGCCTGGAAGTAGAAATCCTTCAGCGGGAGTGTGTCGGTCGGAACGGCCAGGACGCGGCCACCGCTGCCCGGCGCGCGCAGGCGAAGATATCCCTGCGCGGGCGCGACCGAGCCATCGCCCACCGCGACCCAGGTTGTTTCGTTCTCCGAGAACGTGTCACGCCGGACGACCTCTCCAAAGCCCGGCAGGGCGATTAACTCATACGCGCCCGCCGTCGCGCCGCCCGCGCCTTCATAGCGCCGCACGCGCACCGTGTACGCGCCATCCGACGGCAGTGCGAACGCCTCAAGCCCTGCGTCGCGCACCAGCGAGTCCATGTCGTCGTTTTCGGCCAGCAGCGCCCCGTCCGGCCCGATCACCTCAAGCACCGGATCGAGGCTGCCATCACCGGTTGCCACCAGCGCGACCGGCTGCCCCGCAAACCCGTTCAGCGCCCATTCGTCGGAAGGGTTTGCGGCGCTCAACGTCCCGCGCGCCGGCTCGAAGAAAGCCAGCGCCCCGGCGGCCTCGCCCCCCTGCGCGCGTACCACACCCGCCGGCAGCAAACCGCACGCCAGGACCAGCGCGGCCAGGCGCGCCAGCCCCGCTGATCGAACACGAGTAGACTTCATCACAAGCGTGCGCCCAAGCATGGAATGACAGTTCGTAGCTGTTCCGGTACGACACTTCAACTGTACCACAAGGAAATCCCTTCCCCAAAAGCCGCACGGAATCGGGGGAAGGGATTGCGGGAGGGGACGCGCCGCCTGCGGCCACAACGCCCGCGCAAACACCCAGGGCGCGGCGCGGGCGCTGTGCCGGATTACGGCGCAGAATTGACCTCTGCCGTGCCCGCGTGCGCCATCGCGCCATAGGGCGCTGCCGGCGTGGTCACAGCGAGGTTGTCAACGTAAGCTACCAGAATACCCTGCTCGTCGGGCGAGGTCCCGGCCACCAGGCCGATGCCGCCCTCGAGCGCAAAGGGCCGGTCGTCGGTGATGACGCCGACTTCCTGGTCGTTGAAATACACGCGGAACGTGCTGTCCTGCACGAACACCCCGATGCGCGGTGTCCGGTCGGACGCGTCGATGGCCGGCGAGACGGTCCAGTCCTGCACGGTATGCCACGCGCCGTCGTAGTAGAACAGCGCCCAGTCGCCCTCGCTGCTGAAGATGAGCGCATAGAACGCGCTGGTGCCCCGGGCCAGCCGCAGCGCGAAGCCGTACTCGTGATAGCCCGGCGTGTCTTCGATCGTGAAATCGGCCTGGATGTACAGGTCGCGGTAGGCGCTCCACTGATCCGGCTCCACACACCCCAGCCGGCCTCTGTTGAGCACCTGAATGCCGAGCGCGCCGTCAACCACATCCGCGGCAACGTCCACCGTCACAAACGGACTCCATTCCAGGCGTAGCGGATCGAACCCGTTGGAAAAGTCGTCCAGCACCGCCAGTTCCGCGTACCCGCCCAGCAGGCGCACTTCATATTGGCCGGACGAGCCGCTCAGAGCGCTGGCAATGACCGAGTAGGTCCCATCGGCGGGAGGAATGAACGCGTCAATGATCAGCGTGCGCGGGGCGCTGAGGGCCGGAACCCCACGCGCCAGCCCGTCGCCATCCGGGCCGAAAAGCACGAGGTCCAGCGAGAGATCGCCGGAAAGGGCCACCGCGCGCAGCGAGATCGGCTGCCCCGCGCGCGCGTGGAAGCTATAGGTCGCCTGGGGCGTGTTGGCGTCCAGCAGGCCCTGGACCGGCGGCCCAAACAACGCCAACTGCCCCTGTACGCCCTGAGTGTCCGGCCCGGCCAACGCCGCGCCCGACACCGCCTGCATCGACAGCAGCAGCGCCAGAATAAGCGCGAGAATGGTGAGGCGGCGTTGGCCCGGCATGGAGAAACTCCATTAAGCCTGCGTTGCGACTTCGTTGTTGCATCTTAACTATATCAACGCAAGCCCACGCCAGCGATGGTACGATAGTCATGCACCGGGTCGATTTAGGGGAAAATTCACGGAATGTCGAGGCGCAGTGTCTCAACACGGGCCAGAACGGCACGGAAATCGTCGGGCGCGATCTCGGCGCCGTTGAGCCAGCGCTGGTCTTCCAGGCGCAGCAGCCGCCGTTGGGTGGCGACCTGGCGCAGATCGGTGTTGGATTCGGTTTCCTGACGGGGCCGCAGACGCACAAACCGGTCATAGCCGGCGAGTGCCTCGGCGTCTTTGGGCGACATAAATGTGTAGAAGATCATCTCGGTTTCGTCTTGCAGCAGGTGCATTGCCATGCAATACCACCCCTTGGGCACCCGCGACCGCCGCCGGATGACAAAATGCCAGGTGTTGACATTGATCGCCCGATCCAGCGCCACGCGCCGCACATCCGCCGGTTTGCGCCGCGCGTCGGTGAGCACCAGCGCATCCTCACTCAGGCGAGCCGAGCGCTTCGAGGGCAGCAGTCGCTTGAGCACGCGCTCGATGCCCGTCCCCGCCCCGATCAGCACCAGCACGTCGATAGGTAGCATGATGCACAACGGGCTGGTGTCGTCGCCCATCACCCGGTCGAGCAGCAGCACGCCCACGATGTGCACCAGCACGGTCGTGGCGATGGTCAGAATGGGGACGAGAAACCGGATGGCGAAATGGTCGGTATCGACCGGGATCAGGCGCTCGCCGGTCTCGGCCAGGGTGTCGCGCAGGGTTCGGATCGTCATGGGGCTTAACTCACGTCGCTTAGACCGGGCACGTCAAGCCGCGCCCGCCGTGTCCAGGTCCGCTCGCGCTGTTCATCGGGTCTGTCGTTTGATCTATCCGTGAGGGGGGTAAACGGTTCACGCTACGCTTAAGACGGCGGCCCGTCCGGACCCTTCCGGCGCCCGCGCCGGCGTTCCAGGTCGAGGGCCTCGTTCGCGTCATGGAGCAGCCCGATCACATCGCGGAGCGAGCGGCTCGGCGCCTGCCAGAGATCCGCCTGCCCCAGCATCCGCTCAACGTGCGCGCGCAGCACCGGCGTGTCGAACGGCTTGGAGATATACTGGTTGAGCATATTATCGCGGAAGGCAGCGCGCCGCTCGATGTGCTCGCGCAGCACGGTGAGGATGATGATCGGCAGCGCCTGAAAATCCGGGTCGGCGCGCAGGGCGTCGAACACCTGCCACCCGTCCAGTTCACCCGGCAGCATGACATCCAGAATCGCCAGATGCGGCCGGACCTCGTGAATCAGCGCCAGCCCTTCCCGGCCCGTCACCGCGCCGTACAGCACGATCTGCGGGCAGGCCAGCACCACCCTCAGCAACTCGGCGATCTCCGGCTCATCTTCCACTGCCACCAGGCGATAGGGCATAGAATATCCTCGATACGCGCATAGGACCATTGTACCAGACGCGCCCGCGTTCGGGCAATTTGTGGAATCTTGCACACACGTCCCATCTCGTGTGAATCGTCCAAAATTGACGATTGCGCGCCGGCCCGTCTCCGCTATAGTTTCGGCGTACACTGGCACGCAGCCCTAGCACGCGGAGAAGACACCATGCCCACCGCCCCGCTCACCCTTGGGATTGAGGAAGAGTACCAGATCATCGACCCGCAAACGCGCGAGCTGACTTCCTACGTCCAGCAGATGCTCAATCAGGGCCGGGTGGTGCTGGGGGACCAGCTCAAGCCGGAGTTCATGCAGTCGCAAATCGAGGTCGGCAGCCGGATTTGCCAGGACATTCACGAGGCGCGCGCCGAGCTGGTCCGCCTGCGCCGGACCGTGTCGAGCGTCGCGCAAGAGACCGGGTGCACCATTGTGGCGGCGTCCACTCATCCGTTTTCGCGCTGGATGGATCAGGCCATCAGCGAAGGCGCGCGCTACGACGATCTCGCCTCGGAGATGAAGGATGCCGCGCGCCGCCTGTTGATCTTCGGCATGCATGTGCATCTTGGCTTCGGGCGAACGGACGCCGCCTTCGAGCTGATGATCGATGTACTCAACCAGCTCCGCTATTTCCTGCCGCACATCCTCGCCCTGACGACATCGTCCCCCTTCTGGCACGGGCGCGACACCGGCCTGAAGAGCTACCGGAGCCTGGTCTTCGAGAACATGCCGCGTTCAGGCATCCCGCCGCACTTCTACGGTTACGGGGAATACGACCGCTACGTGACGCTGATGGGGCGGGTCGGGTCGCTGGGCCGCAATCCGGACACGGCCAAGATCAGCGGCCAATCCGGGATCGGGGACCCGACCAAGATCTGGTGGGACGCGCGCCCGCACCCGCACCTGGGCACGCTGGAAGTGCGTATTCCGGACATGTGCACGCGCCTCGACGACGCGATCGCCGTCGCCGCGCTGATCCAGGCGATCACCGCTAAGCTGATCAAACTGCGCAACCAGAACCAGTCCTGGCGCATCTATCGCGGCGTATACATCAGCGAAAACAAGTGGCGGGCGGTGCGCTACGGCATCACCGGCAAGCTGATCGACTTCGGGATCGAGAGCGAAGTGCCGATGAGCGAGCTGGTCGAAGAGCTGCTGGAGCTGGTCGATGACGTGGTGGACGATCTCGGCTCGCGCCAGGAAGTCAGCCGCATTCGCGAGATCTGCGCCGGTGGCACCAGCGCCGAGCGCCAGCTTGCCGTGTTCTACCGGGCGCTGGACGAGGGCAAGAGCCGCCAGGAAGCCCTCTTCGCCGTGGTCGATCACCTGATCGCAGAAACCGCCGAGGGCTGGTGATCCGCCCTCAGGTCCGGGCAGCGCTCACTCTCTGCCGCGCTGGCTTGAAGCGTAGATCGTCGCCAGCCCGGACGTGACCGCCAGAATAAGCGTCACGTACAGCACGACGCCGAACGCGTCCGTTCGCGCGTCGGTCGGCTCGGCCACAACCCACGCGCCGCTCGCCAGAAAGGCGAACAGCGCGGCGAACGTCAGCCGGTAGAGCCATTTTTCCCACCGTTGAAGCCGGGTCATTCGCGCTCAGTCCTCAAAATGATACACGCCAAACCCCCGCCATGCCGACGACGGGGGATAGTACACGCGGCTCTCGCCTTCGACCGGCTCGCGGCGCAGCACGGCCAACCCCACCACCGCATCCGACGGCGCCAGGCGGGGCGCTGGCCCGGCCCCCCGGTGCAACACAAACACCACCAGACTCTGCGCGGGATAATGCAGGCCGATCTGGTCCGCCAGCAGTGTGACACGCTCCGGCGCGCCCAGCGCGGTGACCACATCGCCCAGGCGCAACCACGGCGCTTCCGGCGCCAGATAATAGCTCGCAGCGTCGTGAACCAGCTCGACGGAGTAGACGCGCCCGCCCCGCCGGACCAAAAACCGCACGCGCTGCTCACCGCGCGCTGCCGGGTTGAGGACGCGCCGCGCGCTGCCGGGCACCACGCCGGGATGTACGTTAAGCGTTGCGGGGATGGCGTCCGGTGCCAGTTCGAAGAAACACACCCCCTGCCAGCAGCCGTCGGCCTGCGGCAAGGGAAACCCCGGCGAAGCAGCCCGCTGGCCGAGCCAGCGCGATCCCGCCACCAGCACCGCGAGCGCGATCCACACGCCCAGCGCCAACACCACGCCCCAGCGCCCCATCACGCGCGCACGGGCCGCCCCGCACGGCGCGCAGCCCAGCTCACCAATCCGCCGGCCAGCAGCGCCTCGACCATCACAACCGCCAGAATCGCCGCGCCCAGCAAAACGCCGTACTCGGCATCGGCCCAGGCGCGCAGCGTGGTTTGCAGGTTCATGAAGCGCAGGCTCTGGTCGCCGCCGACCGCTAGCAGGAACAGGCTGCTCCAGCGCTCGCCCATCGACATGCTGGCGTGGGCGGGCGAGAGCGGGTCGCCGTTGAGCACTACCCAACCGCTCGACAACGCGACGCCAAAGACCCCCACCTGCGTCACGACGACGGCGACACGCGCCACCTGGAACAGCCGCCCGCCGCCAAACACCACGGCCAGCAACAGCCCCGCCGCCGCGTTGAGCGCCACGATCACCACCGGCTGCAGCAGCGCCGCCGCCATCAACGCCGCCAGCAACCCGATCGCCGCCCCGATGGACACGTCCGGCGTGATGCCCATGATCGCCAGATCAAGCTGGTGGCCGTGATAGTCTGCCACGCCGGCGATCATCCGCGCGGCGAAGAACAGGCGCGGCACCACCAGCACCCCCAAGACCCAGCGCAGTTGGAAGAACACCGCCGCCCAGCGCGCCCAGACGGCCATCTCCGCGCCGTGGCTGGTCACCCGGACCAGCTCCCACGTCTCGCGTCGGCGCGCCCCGGCCAGTAGGCCCGACGCCAGCAACAGCGCGGCCAGCTGGGCGAAGAGCTGCAGGAACAGCAGCAGAAGATAGAGCACCGAGAAGACCGGCGACTCGCCCTGGCTGCTAACGCCCAGCGCCAGACCGCGCCGGTAGGCGTCGGCCCCGGCATAGAGCAGCCCCAGCACCATCCCGCCACCGACCAGCGCGGCCAGCACGCGCCCGGTAGACGTCCGGCGGCGCCGCTCGCGCTGCAGCACGGAACGCAGCACCGGGTGCGTCAACCGCGCCCAGGGGGGAAGCTGGGGTTTAAGATCGGACGAAAGCCGCACAGTCGAACCTCAGATCGCGCGCTGCCATGCGTCAGAACGCGGCGGATTGTACCCGATCCGGGCGCCGCGTCTCAATGCCGGCTCAAGGCTCCGCGTCGATTTCGAGCGCGGCGCGCACGTCGTCGTCCAGCCGGGCCAGCGCGGGCTGCCAGTCGCTCTGCCGGACGGTGACCAGCCGCGTCGGATGGATGTAATACAGGGCGGCTTCGGGCAGCTGGCCGGTGTGGGCACGTACCGCTGCCGCATAGACCCCCACCTGCAGGAAGTAGCGCCGGGCGTTGTCCAGCGCATCCTTCCAGGACACGACCGCCGTCTTATAGTCGACGATGTGCCAGGTTTTGCCGTCGAAGAACAGCAGGTCGATCACGCCGTGGATGGCGCGCCGGCCGGCGTGGTAGACAAAGGGCAGCTCGCGGTAGACCTGCGGCGCGCGTGCCAGCCGGGCCGGGATCTCGCTCGCCTCGAACCTGCTCAACAGCCGCGCCGCCTCCCGTACGACGGTGTCAATCGAAACCGGATCGGAGACGCCCCGCTCCCAGGCGTAGGTGCGCAGCCGTCGGTCGAACAGCGCGGGATCGACCACGCCCGGCAGCAGCCAGGCGCGCAGCGCGCGGTGGACCGTCTCGCCAACAATCCGCGCCCGCCAGGTCGCCGCCGGATCGGAATCGGGCAGCGGCTGCAGGGCGTCAGGCGCGTCGTGCAGCACAGCATGGCGAAAGGCGCGCCGCCCGGCAGCCTGTGGATCGTAGTACGGGGCCAGGCCCAGACGGGCGATCTGCGTCGCGCTGAGCGCCCTCGCCGGAGCATCCGGCTCGATCAGGACCGGCGCGAGCGGCGGCGGGCGTGCCGCAACCACGTCGGGGACGGCCTCCCCCGCCACAATCGCCGCGTGGTCCCAGCCGGTGTTGCCGCGCACGACGCGCGGGATCAGAGTGGCCGGGTCGGGCGGCGTCGGCGGCACGTAGATCGCGCACTGCCCCCAGTCTCGTTCGACCAGGATCGGGTCGACGCCGGGCCGGAGCGCGTCGATCGAGATGCCCAGCGCGCCGAGCCACTGCGCCAGCCAGCAGTCCTCGGAGGCAGCCTTTAGCGACCCGCTGAGGATCAGATGAT
>DYEN01000546.1 GCA_020725705.1 Anaerolinea sp. | reverse complement strand
ATTGGGCATGCGGATGGCCATCCAGGCGAACGTACGCGCCGCTTCGGCTGCCCGCCGCAGCCTCAACGAGTCGCTGACCATTGCCTATTACGCCGGGACGATCACCGGCATGTTGACTGACGGCCTGGGCCTCTTCGGCGGCACGATCATTTTCATCATCTTCGGCAAGGCCGCGCCGGACGCCCTGCTTGGTTTCGGCTTCGGCGGCACGCTCCTGGCCCTGTTCATGCGCGTCGGCGGCGGCATCTACACCAAGGCCGCTGACGTGGGCGCCGACCTGGTCGGTAAGGTGGAGAAAGACCTGCCCGAAGATGACCCGCGCAACGCTGCCGTGGTGGCCGATCTCGTCGGCGACAACGTGGGTGACTGCGCCGGTATGGCCGCTGACATTTTCGAATCCTACGAAGTGACCATCGTCTCCGGCCTGATCCTCGGCCTGACCCTGGTGGCCGCGACCGGCGAACTGGTCTGGATTGTCTACCCGCTCATCATCCGCGCCATCGGCGTCATCTCGTCCATCCTGGGGACGTTTACCGTGCCGATTTGGGAGAAGATGCCCAAGAAGGGCCTCTTTGGCTTCTTGCACGCGCGCGATGCCGAAGAAGCCATGTTCCGCTCCTACGAAGTCTCGAGCGTCAATACCATCTTGTGGTCTTTCCTGCTGGCAATTTTGTATGCTCACGACTGGCGCCTTGCCGCGCTGACCACCATCGGCGTCGGTCTGGCGGTGGCCTTCAACCCGCTTACCTCGTACTTCACGGCCACCAAGCATAAGCCGGTCAAGGAAATCGTCGGCGCGGCCGAAACCGGCCCGGCCACGACCATCCTCTCCGGCCTTTCGGTCGGGATGGAATCCTCCGTCTGGGCGCTGGTGGTGATTGTCGTCAGTTTCATCTTTGCCCTCTTGCTCTACAACGGTCAGGGCGCGCAGTATGTGCTTTACGCCGTGGCGATGATCGGTATCGGCATGTTGAGCCACACCGGCAACAACGTGGCGATGGACTCCT
>DYEN01000545.1 GCA_020725705.1 Anaerolinea sp. | reverse complement strand
GCGGGACCAGCTCGCTATAGCGTGTGGTGTGGCGGCCCTTCGTCGTCGCGCGGCTGACCTCGCTCACGCGGCGGCCCAGGTCCGGCTCGATGGCGTTGAGCAGGCTGGTCTTGCCCACGCCCGACGGCCCGGTGAAGACCGAGATCTTCCCGGTCAGCGCCTCGCGCAGCGCATCCAGCCCTTCGCCCGTCTTGGCGCTGACCAGCAGCAGCGGATACCCGATCCGCTCGTAGATGCCGAATTTGTCCAGCACTTCGGCCCGGTCCGCAACGAGATCGATCTTGTTGACACAAACGCGGATCTCCGGGATCTCGGCCTTCTCGGCGGCGACCAGAAAGCGGTCGAGCATGCGGGTATGCGGTGCGGGATGGGCCGCCGCGAAAACGAAGATCGCCTGATCCGGGTTGGCGATGATCACCTGCTCGCGCTCGGCGGACGTACCCACCGCCGACGACGGCGCCACGCGCGACAGCACGCGCTGCCGTGGGGCGACCTCGACGATCACCGCGTTGACCTGATCGGCCTCGATAGGCAGCGGCTCGATCGTGACCCGGTCGCCCAGCGCGACAAGGTCCGTCTCTTTGTAGTCTTCCTTGAGCTTGCCGCGCAGTTGGGCGACGTAGACTCCCTGGTCGGTTTGAACGGTGAAGAATCCGCTTTGGGTGCGGATCACGAGTCCTTCTAGCTGTTCTGACAAGGCGGTTCCCCTTCTGTCTGCCTCATACTAGTCTGGATGCGGCCTGTTGCACGCAACAAAAACGCCACGAAAAGCCTCATCCGTGGCGCAGGGGAACACAGCAGCGACGGTGCGCGGGGCGGTCAGTCGCATCCCTCCTGCGAACGGATGAGGTGAACGAGCCAGCGACCCACGTCCTTAAGCATCGCGCACCTCCCGTCCTGAGCCAGAGCGGCCCGGCTAGAAACACTCAGCAAGTTCAAGTTTCCAGAATATCACGACCGCTTTCCCGGAGTCAACCGCTGTCGCGCGGCGGTGTTTCCACACCCACGCGCTGAAGCACACGCAGCGCCCTCAGTGTGACCCATTTGCTCGGCTTGCCTTTCGTTTCGATGTCGATCCACATCTTGCCGTGATAGCCGTACTCCAGCTTCCAGCGGCCTTGCGCGTCTCGCTTGGACAGCACCAGCGCCACCGCGTCGTTCAGATGTGGATCCGCCACCACGCCGGCCTCGGTCAGCGCTTCGAGATTGAGCAGCACATCCGTGACATATCCCGGCGGATAGCCGAACTTGAACCAGCTTGAGCTGATACGCTCCAGGTACGGATAATCCGCACGGGCGATGTCGTAGCGCAGCAGAAATTCGAGGCCGGCGTCAACAGCCGCGTTCACAGCCGGAGTCCGAGCATCGGCGGGGACGGCGTTGAGCGCCCACAGCACGCGCACCGCGCCCCAGCCGCACGGCAAGCCCCAGTTATGCGCGCAGTGAAAGCCCGGCGCCTGCAAGCCAGACTTGCGGTAATCGTCGTACCCGTCGCCGGTCACCGAACGGGCCAGCGCCTCAACGGCCCGCGCGAGCCGCTCATCACCCCATGCGCCGAGGTCGATCATCGCCCGCACCAGATTGCCCCACAGACAGTGAACCGCGCCGCTCGGCGTGGCATCGAACGCAAACGCACCCGCTTGCGTCTGGGCGTGACTCAACACGTACTCGACGCCCCGGCGCACGCGCGGATCGCGGCCATCCGCGCCAAGCTGCGCCAGAAACAGCACGGACCACACCGTCCCGCGATACTTCGGCCCGTAGCCCGGACCCGGCTTGACCCAGTAGCCCTCGGGCGCTTGCGCGGCGAGAATCGCGGGCACCGGCCCGGTCCGCATCACGTCCGCCTGGGCCGCGACCACGTCGGGATCGTTCGGCGGGCGGCCCAGCAAGTCGCGCAGGGCGAAATAGCGCACGCCCGGATTGGTGGGGTCGGGTTCCAGCAGCCAGTCGAGCGGGGGAGTGTGCTCACCGTTGGCGTACATGCGTCTGCCCCCATACGCTCAAATGTTCTTATGGCTTCATGATAGCACAGGGTTGGATGGCTGCGGGGAATAAAACAACGCGCACCCTGTTCGAGTGCGCGCTGTCGTTGAGCGGGCGACGGGATTCGAACCCGTGACCTTCTCCTTGGCAAGGAGACGTTCTACCACTGAACCACGCCCGCATGGTTTCAGTGTGCGATAGTATAGCCCAGGATCGGCGGCTTGGCAAGAGGAAAATCGCTCCAAGACCGCGCCGCCGGCTACTCCCCAAGCGCCGCGAGCGTGTCCAGCACGGAGCGCGCCCAGCGGTTGATGCGTGTCGGGTAATCTTCTTCCGGATGCAGCGCCACATCCCGCACGGTGATCGGCCAGGCGATGGCGCGCGGCGGACGATCCCCACGCAGGATCGAGCCGGTGCGCCGCGTGTCCGGCCCGAAAAGCTCCCTCGCCACGCGCCGCAAGTAGTGGGGCGGCGGCTGGTCTTCGAGCGCGGTTCGCAGCAGCGCGATCGCCTGCGGCCGCACCGCGTCGGCGTAACGGTCGTGCGTCAGCATGAAGCTCGCCACCATCTGGGGGTGGACCGGGCCGTTGTGCTCCATATCGGCGTATTCCTCGAACAGCAGGCTCTCGAAGAACGCCTGGCACGATTCGCCCGGCCCGAGTTCGGCGCCGCACTCAGGGCATCTGGTGGTCATATACCCCTCACAGACCCGTCACCGGTCAAGAGGGTGCGAGTATACCGCAGGGGAGATGGCCGGGAACAGCGACAAAGCAGCGAGGGCATGGTCCAACCGCTTCTCGCTGCTTTTGCTGTTTCCGGCTGTATTTCGCTGTTTTGCGCTGCCTCAGACCGGGGCACCGGCGGCGAAAATGACCAGCAGCAGAACCCCGACCCCCATGCAGAACAAACCGAACAGATCTTGCTGCCGCTCCCAGCTCGCGGAGCGCACAAGCGGGCGGTTGAGGCGCTGCCAGAGCAGGACCGTGTCCCACCACCAGAAATCCTTGTGATAGATGCGGCTGTAGCCGTAGATCATCAGCAGCAGACCGGCCAGAATGAGCGCCATGGTCGCAGTACCCCCAACAGACCAGACAGGGTGAAACGGCTGTCCCCAGCATAACAAAAAACGGAACCGGAGTCCGTGAAATTGTTGTGAAATGCTGGTGGCGCGATCGTATCTTAACGCTGGCACGCGACAATGGACGTCCGGCGCAAAAAAAGAGGCGGAACGTCATGTTCCGCCTCGGTTGCTCTCAGCCGGTGAGGCGCGGCGTTTAGGCCGGCATGATCTCGGCCACGCTGAAGACGAGATGATCGCCTTCCGGCGCCACGTCCACGTAGACGTGCTCGCCTTCCTGCACGCGCCCCTCGAGGATCGCCAGCGCCAGCGGGTCTTGCAGCTCGCGCTGGATGGTGCGCTTGAGCGGGCGCGCGCCGTAGACCGGGTCGAAACCGCGCTCGGCCAGGAACTCTTGCGCCGCATCGCTCAGTTCCAGCGTGATGTGCCGCTCGCTCAGCAGGCGCTCCAGATGCCGGAGCTGGATGCCGACGATCTGCTTGAGATGGTCGCGCGTCAGACTATGGAACAGGATCACCTCGTCGATCCGGTTCAGAAACTCCGGCCGGAAGGTGCGGTCCAGCTCGGCCAGCACCGCCTGGCGGATCTCGCTCTCGTTGCGCGCGTTCATCTCTTTGATCAGGTGGCTGCCGACGTTGCTGGTCATGATGATCACGGTGTTCTTAAAGTCCACCGTGCGCCCATGCCCATCGGTCAGGCGCCCCT
>DYEN01000544.1 GCA_020725705.1 Anaerolinea sp. | reverse complement strand
GGTAAGACCGCCATCGTCGAAGGGCTGGCGCAGAAGATCGCCGCCAACGACGTGCCCGAGATCCTGATGGGCAAGCGCGTCGTCAGCCTCGACCTGGGCGCGATGATCGCCGGCAGCCGCTTCCGCGGCGAGTTCGAGGAGCGCCTCAAGGCCGCCATCGAGGAAATCCAGCGTTCTGAGGGCGAGATCATCCTCTTCATCGACGAGCTGCACCAGGTCGTCGGCGCGGGTGCCGCGTCCGGCGCGCTGGACGCCAGCAACATGATGAAACCCGCCCTGGCACGCGGCGAGCTGAACTGCATCGGCGCGACCACGCTCGACGAGTACCGCCAGTACATCGAGCGGGACTCGGCTCTTGACCGCCGCTTCGCGCCCGTCTACGTCGAAGAGCCGACGGTCGAAGAGACAATTGAAATGCTCTACGGCCTGCGCGACCGTTACGAGGCGCACCACAAGGTGACCTACTCGGACTCGGCGCTGGTGGCCGCGGCGCGGCTGAGCCATCGCTACGTCACCGATCGCAAGCTGCCGGATAAGGCCATCGACCTGATGGACGAGGCCGCATCCAAGCTGCGTGTTGCGCTCTACTCGATGCCGGAAGAGCTGAAGAGCATGAAGAAGGAGCTGGACCGCCTGGCCGCCGAGGAAGAGGAAGCCAGCCTGGCTCGCGACTACGAGCGCGCGGCGCTGATCAAGTCGCACCGGCTCCAGATGGAACAGGACTACGAGGAAGAGCGCGAGCGGTGGCAGCGCGAGCATACCCTCGACGAAGTGGTCGACGAGGACGACATCGCCGCTGTGGTCGCGCAGTGGACGGGGATTCCCGTCAGCCAGATGCTGGAAACCGAAGCGCAGAAGCTGCTGCGGATGGAAGAGGAGCTGCACAAGCGCATCATCGGCCAGACCGACGCCGTTAACGCCGTCGCCGACGCGATCCGCCGGGCGCGCAGCGGCCTGAAGGACCCCAAGCGCCCCATCGGTTCGTTTATCTTCCTGGGCAGCAGCGGCGTCGGCAAGACGGAGCTGGCGAAGGCGCTGGCCGAGTTCCTGTTCGACGACGAAGACGCGCTGCTGCGCATCGACATGAGCGAGTATCGCGAGCAGCACACCGTCAGCAGTCTGTTCGGTGCGCCGCCCGGCTACGTCGGCTATGAGGAAGGCGGCCAGCTTACCGAGGCCGTTCGCCGCCGGCCCTACCGCGTCATCCTCTTCGATGAGATCGAGAAGGCGCACCCCGAAGTCTGGAACGCGCTGATGCAGATCCTCGAAGATGGCCGCATGACCGATGGGCAGGGGCGGACGGTGGACTTCCGCAACTCGGTCATCATCATGACCAGCAACCTGGGCACGGAGTTCGCCCGCAAGGGCGGGGCGCTCGGCTTTGTCCCGGATGGCGACCCGCAGCTCGTGGCCGATCACAAGCAGATCGAAGAGGCCATGCGCAAGACGTTCCGGCCCGAGTTCCTCAACCGAATCGACGAGATTATCATCTTCGAGCCGCTGACGCTCGATCACATGCTGCAGATCGTCGACCTGCAGATGAAGGAGATCGCTGAGCGTCTGGCGGAGCAGGAGTTGTACGTCTCGCTGACGGAGGAAGCCCGCGCCAAGCTGGCGCAGATCGGGTACGATCCGGAGTTCGGCGCGCGCCCGCTGCGCCGCGCCCTGCAGCGCTACGTTGAAAGCCCGCTCAGCGTCCAATTGCTGCGCGGCGTGTTCAAGCGCGGCGATATGGTGCAGGTGTACGTCAACGAGAAGGGCGAGATCGCCTTCCAGCGGATCGAGGGCGAGCCGCTGCCGCGCTCGATCAAGGCGGATGTCGAGCGCGCCGGCGCGGAATAACCCCGCCCGCAACCGGAAGCAGAATCCCCCGTGACCGTCACGGGGGATTTTTTTGTGCGCAGGCAAGCGCGGCTAATCCTGGCGCAGCGAGCCGTCGGAGAGCCTCAGGTTGTCGAACGCGACTTCGATCGTGGCTCCGGCGTCTGCCCCGGCGAAGAAGCCGATCTGCCCGGCGCGGCGGTAGGCGCTGCCATCCACGCTGCCCAGAAATTCGCCGTTGACGGTCAGCGCCAGCGTGTCGCCCAGGCAGGCGGCCTGGATCGTGTTGGTCGCTGCGCCCTGGTGGATCGCGCCGGACTGGCGCCAGGGCAGCAGGCCGTCGAAGGTCAGGATCTGCCCGCCCAGCTCGGCAATGCCGTAGTGCCCGTCACCGCTGATCAGGAACACATAGCCGGTCTGGTCGTCGGGCGTTTCGCCTGCTAGTCGACAGCCGACCCCGTAGAGATTGTCCTTATCGTCGCTGAGCTGCTCTGCCTCGACTTCAATGATCACGTCGGCGAAGGCGTCGCCCCCGGTTCCCCAGGTGAACGACGCCGTGCGGCCCGCGCGGTAGGCCAGCACGTAGCGCCCATCGCGGATCGCCAGCGCGGCATCGGGCGTGGGCGCGTCTGCCGGATAGGCGCCCTCTTCCCACACCCCGCCCGTCTCGAAAGTGTCGGTGGCGAGCACGGCGCCGATCTCGATTTCCGGGCGGTCTTCGCTGCCGCACGCCGCGAGTATAATTGTCAGGATCAAAAGCGCCGGCCCGAATCGCCGCATCGTGATTTCTCCTCGTGGTGAATCAAGGCAGCGGGCGGCCTCGCGCTGTTGGGCCGCCCTGCGCTCAAAAGCCCGCTCATTATAAACGATGCGCCAGGCCGCACAAAGTCGCACCGGACGGGCGAACGGTAGGGGGCGCGGCAAAGATCGCGCTGCCGGACCAATTGGCAGATCGCCTGCCCACCCGCTACAATACGCATGGTAAAAATAATTTTACCTTGTGCCCGTTTCGTGCTAACGCGCCGTTGGGAGCAGTTTAAGGGAACGTTAAATGGTCGTCAAGGCTGTCGACTTTGTTGTTGGAATCCGGGGCCGGGTGCGCGGGCTGTTCAAACGCAAGCCGGACCCGTTCATCAGCCGCCTGCAACAGCAGGGCGCGCTCAGCGTGCAGGGCGCCGAAGCCCTGACGGCGTATATGGGCAAGCCCAGCAAGAAGAACGCCCAGCGCGTGCGCCAGCTCGAAAAAGAGGCCGACGAGATCCGGCGTATCCTGGTCGACGAATTGAACCGCACCTTCGTCACGCCCATCGACCGCGAGGATATCCACATCCTCTCGCGCGCGATTGATGACATCCTCGACGATACCTGGTTCACCATCAACGAAATGGACATCCTCGACGTGGAGCCGAACGATTTTCTGGCCGAGATGGCGGAGCTGCTGCGGCGCGGCGCCGAGGAAATCGCCCTGGCGATGGACCGCCTGTCCGAGCATCCGAACGTCGCCAGCTCGCACGCCATCCGCGCACGCGCCGTCACCAACGAGATGGAGACGCTCTACGCGCGGGCGCTGGCCGATCTGTTTCGCGAGCCGAAAGAGCTGGACTCGGTGGTCAATATGCTCAAGCTGCGCGAAATCTATCGCCACCTGTTCCACGCGGGGGGGCGGATCGGGGACGCTGCCAACACGCTGGATGATATCGTGATGAAGTTCTTCTAGCGGCTGCCTGCGCGGGAAAAGCCCCCGGGCGGATTCGAACCGCCGACGCCAGGTTTAGGAAACCTGCGCTCTGTCCCCTGAGCTACGGGGGCGCTGCGACGTGTAGTGTACCACGACGAGGGCCGTTTTCAAGGCTCAGCCGCCGGGAAAGCGCGGCACGCCTGACCGGAGTAGCCTGATGACTGCCTGACGAGTCGCTGAGCAAAACTTGACAGCACCCGGCGGATTCGGGTTACAATGATGGTTGTCGACAGCCTTAACCGGCTGATTGCGGCGCGCATCATCCCAACGGCCCCGTCTGTATGCTCATCCGACCTACAGACGGGCCTTTTTTCCGCGCCAGACCTCAAGGTGCCGCGATCACCTGGTAGATGCGCGCGCCGTCGCGGTCATACACCAGGCGCAGATAGGGCGCCGCGCTCAGGGGCGTTTCCAGGTAAGACGCCGCCTCAGGCAGAGGGGGACGCCAGCGCAGCATCTCGTCCAGGCGGTCGGGCTGGCCGAAGACCTGCGGCAGCAGCACGTAGTCCACGCCGTAATCCGCCAGCAATGCGGCGAAGTCCCGGTCCGGGTTGGCCGGGTCGCGCCAGAGCAGGCGGAAGGCATCCTGTTCGTTTTCCGCCTGGCCGGTGCCCCGGAAGAAGGGCTGCGGTCGGAAATAGACGGTATCGCGCTCCGCGATAACCGGCGCCCAATCACCCTCGTGCGGGCCGGGATGGTTGAGCACGCGCGTGCTGCGTGGCGTGTTGTCGCGCAGCCACTCCATCGCCGCCACGTCCGCCTGCGACGAAAACGCCCCGTAGAACGTCGTGTACTTGCGCGACAACGCCAGCAGCGGGTCGAAGAACACCACCCCCGCCCCCGCCCCCGCGATCGCCAGCGCCGCCACCGGGTAGGCCAGCCGGTGCGTCCAGCGATCCACGCGCTCAAAGCCGATCCACCGGGCCAGCCACCATAGCGCGCTGCCCCCCAGCACAAAATAGGGGATAATCGGCCCGTGCCAGGCCAGGCTAAACGGATAGTCGTATTTCAAGAGCGGCCCGAGCACGCGCGGAAAGAGGCGCTCCAAAAGGCCAAACGTCGAGAACTCGACAATCCCGATCAGCCAGACGATCATCAGAAGCTGCGCCGGCGTGCGCTGGCGCAGGCCCAGGACCACACCCCCCAAAGCCAGCACCACGATCACACCGCCATGCATGAAGACCAGCGTGCGCCAGTGGCTCAGCGAGACCTCGAACGGAGACGCAATGTCCGATCCGAGCAGATCGCCGATGCTTGCCAGCCAGGGGGCGGTCAGCGCCAGCGCGGCCAGCGGGATCGCGAGCGCCACCCCGACCCAAACGCGCCAGCGGATCACGGGGCGCGCCAGTGCCAGCGCGGCCAGCCAGGGCGCGTAGCCGATGATCAGCGCGATGGTGGTGTCCGGCTGGCTGAGCGGCACCCCTGCCAGGCAGATCGCGGCGAACAGCGCGTTCGACCAGCGCGGCGAGCGTACATATCGCAGAACGAAGGTCAGGAAGGCCAACGACAGCAGCAACGCCTGCACCGCCGTGTAATGCGAGTCCATGAAGGCCGTGACCAGCCCCAGACCCAGCACTGCCGCCACCAGAAACGCGCGCGCTAGGCGTGCGTCGCCCAGCTCGGCGCCGAGATCGTACGCCAGCCACAGGAACACGACCGCCGTCGCCGCGCTGAAGGCAAGCTGAAGCACATGGATGCCCACCGGCAGCCGCGCGCTGAGATGCGCGATCAGGCCGGGATAGGCGGGCGAATAGAGATAGCTGATTTCCGGATGCCAGGGCGCGAGCGAGGTGTAGTCATTTCCTTCGCGCAGCATCAGCGCCAGATAGCCAAACCCTTGCGCGTCGGTATCCAGCGGGACCGGCAGCAGCACGACGACCGCCCCGAAGATCACCACCAGCGCCAGCAGCGCGGCCCCATCGCGGGCGCCCGGCCAGCTCCAGCGCGGCAGGTCGGGACGGCTTTGATAGTGATAGGCGCGGCTGAGCGCGACCAGCACCACCAACGCGAACATCGCCCCCCAGGCGGCGTCGGCCAGCCCGCGCGACCAGCCGATCACCGGCGCGGCGATCCATGTCAGGTCGATGACCAGCGCCAGGTATAGCGCCGCGCCCAGCCCGATACGCGCGCCGCGACCCGGCAGCGCCGACGCGACCAGCGTCCCTGTGCCGAGCAGCAAGACGATGAAGATCGCATAGACGAGCAGGGCTGTCATGCTTTGGATCTTTCATCGATTCAGTCGAACAGGCGAGTCTGAGCGCGCCGCCAGTTACTTCTCGACCAGGTAATTGCCAACCGCCAGCGCGTCCATCTTCGTCCGCAAGAAGCAATCCACCGCTTCTTCCGGCGTGCAGACAATAGGCTCGTTCTCGTTAAAGGACGTGTTGAGCACAACCGGTGTGCCGGTGCGCTCGGCAAATGCGTTGATCAATGACCAGTAGAGCGGCGCGTGCTCGCGATCGACCGTTTGCAGGCGCCCGGTCCCGTCCACGTGCGTCACCGCCGGGATCTCAGCGCGCTTCTCCGGCAGGACGTTGTAAACCTTGATCATGAATGGATCGGGGTAGCTCTGGTCAAAATAGTCGCCGGTTGCTTCGAGCAGCACGGATGGCGCGAACGGGCGGAACTTCTCGCGGTGCTTGATGCGCGCGTTGAGGATGTCCTTCATATCGTCGCGGCGCGGGTCGGCGATGATGCTGCGGTTGCCCAGCGCACGCGGACCCCATTCCATCCGCCCCTGGAACCAGCCCAGCACGTCGCCGTTCGCCACAATCTCTGCCGCCCGCTGCACCAGCGCGTCCTCGTCCAGCGTTCGATAGGCGAGGTTGTGCTGCTTGAGCACGGTTTCGATCGCGCTGTTGGTGAACTGCGGCCCGGTGTAGGCGTCGTGCATGACGTAGGTGCGCGGCCGGTCAAGGATCTGATGGTAGATGTAATAACAGACGCCCAGCGCCGTCCCGGCGTCGCCCGCCGCGGGCTGAATGTAGATGTCGGTGAAATCCGTCTGCGGCAGCACCTTGCCGTTAAACGCACTGTTCAGCGCCACGCCGCCGGCCATCGCCAGCGCGGACTGCCCCGTTTCGGCCTGGAGCCTGCGCACCAGCGCGAACTCGGCTTCTTCGAGCATAGCCTGCATCGCGGCGGCGACATCCATGTGACGCTGTGTGATCTCGCTACGTGGCACGCGCGGCTCGCCAAACAACTTGACCATCTTCGGTGAGTAGAGCGTGCCGAGTGTTGGCTCGCCGCTGCTCCAGGTCATGTCCGCGCCTTCGGCGTGGTGGACGAAATAGTCAAGGTCCAGTTCAAACGTGCCGTCGCCTTGCACGCGCACCAGGCGGCGCATGGCGTCCATGAACGGCGCCGGATCGCCGTACGGCGCCAGGCCCATGGTCTTGCCCTCGTCGCCGTACTTTGGAAACCCCAGCCACTGGGTCACCGCAGCGTAGAAGATGCCGAGTGAGTGCGGGAACAGGATCTCGCCCATCACCTGAAGCTTGTTCCCCTGGCCGGTGCCCCACATCGTCGTCACGAAATCGCCCGCGCCATCGACCGAGAGGATCGCTGCCTGCTCGAACGGCGAGACGAAGAACGCGCTGGCCATGTGCGCGCGGTGATGCTCGACGTTGTGGAACTGCGCCTTGAGGTTCTTCGCGTCGACGCCCATATGCTCGGCGAAATCGGACTTGAGTGTGCCGATCTTCAAGCTGTGGCTGAGCCGGTCGCGCACGAAGCCGAGCGTCGGGCGGTTGCGGAAGGCGAACAGCGCCTTTTGCATCAGGTTGGCTTTGGGATCGATCGAGATGCCGATGTGATCCAGGTCGTACGGCGTAATGCCCGCCTCGGACAGCACATATTCGATCGCTTTGACCGGAAACCCGGCCCAATACTTGACGCGCGTGAAGCGTTCCTCTTCGGCGGCGGCGATCAGGCGGCCATCGTCGATTAAGCAGGCGGACGCGCCGCCATGATACGCGTTGATTCCCAGGATGTACAAGCGTGCCTCCTCTACCATGAGCGCGAGTTGGGCGCTCAGTTCTTTCAAGAGTGTGTGACGCACTCTACGCAGGTTGAGTCAGGGCGCAATGTTGGTTTCTCACGCAGGGACAATGCCCGTAACGGCTTTGAGACGGTTGGACTTTACAGATACCCACGCACGATCTCAACCAGTTGCTGCGCGCGGTGGCGGAAGGTGTGCTCTTTCAGCAGGCGCTCGCGCGCAGCCCGGCCCATTTTACGCCGCTCGGTGTCGTGCTGCAAGAGCCAGCGGTAGCGCTCGATCGCTTCTTCGGTGCTGTGCACGACGATCAGCTCGCGCTCCGGCTCAAACCATGTTTCGATGCCCTCGTACGGGCTGCACACCATGCACGCCCCCAGCGCCGCCAGCTCGAACGGGCGTGAACTGGACGAGGCGAAGACCGAGGCGTGCGCCTGCCGGGTGATGACCAGGTTGATCTTGCTACGGCAGGCGTATTCGCGCAGCTTGCTGAACGACAGATACGGCAGGCGCTCGGCGCGGCCCAGATCGCCCAGGTTCGTCCCGCGCACGGCGAAGCGCACCTCCGGCAGGGCCAGGCTGGCGTCGCGCAGCAGTGCGTCGATCCACTCTCCGCGATACTCGCGCCCGTGCCCGTAAAAGAAGACGTCGAGGTCCTGTGCCACATCCAGCGGCGCAAAGAGATCGGGGTCGGCCCCGTAATACAGCGTGTGGACTTCGCGCGCCCCCAAGGCGTGCAAGCCCTCGGCTCCGCCCAGGCTGTTGGACAGAAACGCCGTGTATTCGGACGGGTCCGCGCCCTGGTAGATGCGGAAGCCGGACGCGAAGCCGCGGAAGTTCGGCAGGCTGGCCGGCACGTCGCCGTCGTAAAAGAAGACCGGCTTGCCGTGCCGCGCGGTGATATGCCGCGCCAGCCCGGTGAGGTGGTTGAGCGGCACGGTGATGACCAGCACCGCGTCGATGTCCGGCTGGGCTGCCAGGACGAGGTCAACGTGCGCGCGCCAGCGCGGCGCGATGACCGTCTGCGCGATGCGCCGCACCAGCCGGTCACCGGGCGAGTCGGTGGCCGGCCCGGCGCCCTCGACTGGCGCCGGATGCCTGCCGCCCACCCTGCGCCACCGGTCGCGCAGCCACTTGAAGGCGTCGCCCTCGCGCCGGGCCGGGTTGGGGACGGCCCGCCACCACGGCGCTTCGATGGCCGGACCCTGATACGGCGCGGCGACGATCTCCACACCCACCTCGTACAACCCCTTGAAAAGCTGCCACCAGGCCGGCGTGGCGCTGAAGGGCTGTGTCAGATCCAGCGACGAGACGATCACGAAGAGTTTCACGGTGCTGCGCCCTTTCGGCGCGCGTAGGCGCGCTCGTACGCATCCAGCATGGCCGCGATATGCCGCTCCAGGCTGAACATCGTCTGCACACGGCGCCGGGCAGCCTCGCCCATGCGGCGGCGCAGATCGGCGTCGGCCAGCAGCCGGGCGATCCGGTCGGCCAGCGCGTCCACGTCGTGCGGATGGACGGCGAACCCGCTTTCCCCGTCGATCACGGCTTCGGGCGCACCCCCGAAGCACGATACAACCGGCGCCCTGCCCGCGGCCATCGCCTCGAGCACCACGCGCGGAAACGGGACGAATGCAGCCGCCGGGAACGCCAGCACATCCGCCAGCGCGCAGGCAGCGGCGCGGCTTATCCCCTCGGCGCCGCGCCCCGGCAGGATCAGCCCGTCCGCCAGGTCCGGATTTTCGCGGCGCAGGCGCTCGATGCGCCCCTCGTCCGCGCCCCAGATCCACAGCGCGGCGTCCGGCACGCGCCGGCGCACCCGGCGCAGCGCGGCCAGCAGGTGTGGCTCGCCGTTCAGGCGGCTATCGGCGTGCGGCCCTCCCGCGAGCAGGATCACGGGCCGGCTGCCCAGGTGCAGACGCTGGCGCAGCGCGTCGAGCGCGGCGGGCGGCGGAACGGCATCCGGATCGATCCCGTCGTAGATCACCTCGAAAGGGGGGAAACGATTGGCGGCAAGCGCCTGCCGGTGCGCTTCGCTGACCGCGATTCGCACGTGGGTGTAGTAACGCATGGTGTGGCGAATAGAGAGGTTGCGGGTAGGGTTCCAGCGCGGGCCGGCCTGCCGCAGGTTGTGGCCGAGCGGGATGCGGTAGTCCCAGTCCGAGCAGCCCTGCGGCGCCCGCGCCAGCGGGCGTGTTAGCGGGCCGTAGGTGAACAGCAGCGTGTCGCGCGAGGTGAAGACTATTCCCGCGCCTGCCCGCCGCCCGATGACGATGCTGTGATAGCTCAGGTGCGTGTGCACATCGTGCGCGTGGACAATATCCGGCTTGAGCCGGCGCAGCGTGCGGTTGAGCGGGAGCACCGTCTGCGGGTTAAACAGGCCGTACCAGGCGGCCCAGCGCGTCGCATGGCGCGAATGCAGCAGGTGGACCGCGATCCCCCCGCGATTCTCGACACGGGCCGGGCCGGTCGTGCTGGTCACAAACGTGACGCGTTGCCCGGCGGCGATCAGCCCCTGACCAAGCTGCCACACAGCGGCGGCGTCATCCTGCTCGTCGGGGGGCAGCGTGTCGTGCAGAATCACGATATGCATGGACAGAAGGCGAATCCTGCGTGTGCAAGCACCAAAGCCGTGCGGCTTCAAGCATATCATAACTGGGGGGCGGTGTCAGGTGAGCAGCGCGGCGTAGACTTCGCGCACGCGCGCCGCGATCGCGTGCCAGTCCTGGCTGCGGGCGTGGGCGCGCCCGGCTTCGCCCAGCCGCGCGCGCAGGGCGGAGTCGCGCAGCAGGCGCAGGATCGCCCCGGCCAGCGCGTCCGGATCGTTCTGCGGCACCAGCAGCCCGGTCTCGCCGTCGCGAATCGCTTCTTCGACGCCGCTGCCACGCGTGCCGATCACCGGCAGCCCGGCGGCGCTCGCTTCGAGGAAGACCAGCCCGAAGCCCTCGAACTTGCCGCCGATGTTCAGCGCGGGCAGCGCGAAGACGTCGGCGTGCTGGTACCAGGCGAGCAACTCGGCTTCGGGGATCATGCCCGCCAGCCGGACGTGCTCGTCCAGCCCGTGCCGCGCGATCAGCGCCTCGACACGCGCCTGATAATCCGGTTCCGCGGCTCCGGTGACCACCAGCCGCGCCTCAGGAAGCTGCGCGTGCACCTGGGCGAAGGCCTCGACCAGCAGCAGTGTTCCCTTGCGCGCTTTGACCCCGCCCGAAGCCAGCACGGTTGGCCCCGCCTTGCCGGGATCGGGCTGCGGCACCTGGAAGCGCGCGAAGTCCACACCGTTGCGGATGACATCCGGCCCGACGCCAGGCAGTGCGGCGCGTACGCGCCCGGCTGTATAGTCGCTGACGGCGATCAGGCGCGCGCGGCGGTAGGCACGCCGGTACAGCCGGCCAACCAGAGGACGGGCGACCGTCCTGGGCACGAACGTGCCGTGCGCCGTGATCACGAGCGGGCGTGCTCCGGCGCTCCACAACCCCAGCGGGGCGTATGGTTCGGCGATCACATGCACCACATCGCAACCCGCAGCCGCCTGGCGCACGCGCGGCACTGCCAGCAGCGAGCGGATCAGAAACCCGCGCCGCGCCGGAACCAGCCGGGGCAGCACCCGCTCCACCCGCACCGCGTCAAGGGACGGATCGACCGTGCCGCCGGCCTGCGCCAGCGCGACGATCTCGACGCCCTGCGCGCGCAGGCCCCGCCCCAGATCGAGCGCGTAGCGCGCCCAGCCGTAGAGCGGCGCGAGGTCGGGCGCCAGGAACGCGACGCGCATCATCCGCCCCCTTCCACGAAAGCGCGGATGCGCCGGGCGCGGGCTTCCCACGTGTAGTGGCTGGATAGCGCGCGCGCCGCCTCGCCCAACTGCTGCCGCAGCGCCGGGTCATCGCCCAGGCGGGTGAGCGCATCCGCCCACGCCTGGGCGTCGCCAGGCGGGACGAGCAGCGCCGTTTCGCCGTTGCGCACGACTTCGGCGGTACTCGGCAGATCGCTGGCGATCACTGCGCAGCCCGCCGCCAGATACTCGAACAGTTTGATCGCGGATGCATAGTAGGCGAAATGCTCGGTCCACGGCAGCGGTAGCACGCCCACGTCGAGCGCGGCCAGGTAGCGCGGCACGTCTGCCGGGGAGACCTGCCCGATCGCGTGCAGGCGCTCCACCGGCAGGCCGCGCGCCGTCCATTGAGCGCGCACCGCGCGGATGCCCTCGTCCGGCCCGCCCACCAGCAGCAGATCGATCGCCGCGCCGTGCCGGGCCGCCAGTGCGATCGCATCGACCAGCGTGTCCAACCCTTTCGGCATGCCCATCGTGTGCAGCCGCCCAACATACCCAACGACGAACGCATCCGGCGGGATGCCCAGCGCGGCGCGTGCCTCTGCCTGCGAAGGAATGTCTGCGAAGCGCGCGGCCCGGAACCCATCGTGCTCGACCTGCACGCGATCCGCGCCCTGCGCGCGCAAGGCGTCCGCGAGGTGCGCGGTCAGCGCGACGACGCGCGCCCGCCGCACGACGAACCGCTCGATGGCGCGCCCCAGGCGGGAACGGTGCAGCACGTGCGCCTCGTAGACCAGCGCGGTGCGCGGGCGGATCAGCGCCAGCCACGCCGCCAGGAACAGGTCGCGCGTGTAGAGCACGTCCGCCCGGCGGCGGATCAACCACAGCACGAGCGCCAGCGCGAAGGTGATCGTCTGCGTGACAAACGCGATCCGCCAGCGCGGGAAGATCGGGAATAGATCGAGGATGGGTAGGCGGCGGAAGGCGAAGATCGGCTCGACGCCGTAATGCGCCCACAGCGACCCGGCGGCGCGCATCTCGGCAATGTTGATGCGGCGCGGCGCGACCAGCGTCACCGCATAGCCCGCCTGCGCCAGCGCCTCGCACATCTGCGCGATCTGCAGGCCGTGCGCCTTCTCGGTCGGCAGGCGGTTGTTGGCGACATAGATCAGATCAGGCATGGCCTACCGCCTCATGCATCAGCGCCACGATGCGATTCATCAGCCCGTCGAGTGCGTGCGCCGCCAGTGCCCGTTCCCGCAGATCGACCCCGATCGCCGCGCGCTCGTCCGGTGACAGCGCCAGCAGCGCCGCCAGTCGCTCTGCCAGCGCCATGTCGCTTGCGTCGTCGGGCAGATAGAGTGCATCGGCGTGGTTGCCCAGCAGCGGCAGGAAATCAGGGTTGGTCACGATCACCGGCTTTCCTGCGATCATCGGCTCCAGCGCGGCCTTGTCGAACAGGCCCGGCGGGCTGAGGTTGACGGCGATCGCGCATCGTGCCAGCGCGGCGAGCGCCTCGCGGTGCGGCAGCGGCCCGGCAAACTCGACCGGCGGCGGGGGATCGAGCGCCTCGGTCAGCGCGCGCAAGCGCGCGGGGTAGTCCGGCTCGCCCTTGACCGGTCCGCCGATCAGCCGCACGCGGAACGGCCCCGCGTCCGGATTTGCCGCGACGCGGGATGCGGCGCGCAGCAGCCAATCCTGCCGCTTGATGTGCGCCAGCCGCGCGATCATCACGATCTCCGGCGGGGGCGCTTCCGGCTGCGGTGGCGGGAACTGCGCCGCGTCGATGCCATGCCCCATGACGCGCACCTTCGGCGTGCGTAGCGGGAAGCTGCCCGGTGCGGCGGTCAGCACGTGCGAGGCGAGCGCTGTCGCCAGGCGTAGCTCGGCGCCGATCTGGCGATGGGTGTACCACAGCAGCAGCGGCTTGCGGTACAGGCGCGCCCACGGCGCGGCGAAGAGCGCGTAGCGCGGGATCATGTGGCAGAACACGCCGTCCGCCTGCGGGACCAGCGCGCGGAGATAGCGCGTCAGCGCGAGGGCCTGCGCCGCCCGGCCTGCGCCGCGCTCTTTGCCCAGGCTGAAGGCGCGCACGTTGGGCGGCAGATCGGCGGTGCGCTGCTCTTGGCAGATCACGTCGAGATGATCCAGCCGCGCGGCCAGCGCCTCGACCCAGCGCATCATGAAGCCGAGGAACTGATCGTCTGGCGCGAGTTTTTGCGTGATCAACAGCCAGCGCATATCAGGATCGGCCTGCGATACGCAGCGTTTCCCGGTAAGTTTCCACGACCCGGTCCAGCTGCCGTTCGTAATCAAACCGTTCCAGCACATCTCGCTGACCGGCGGCGCCCATCGCGGCTGCACGGACGGGGTCATCGAGCAACGCAATTACAGCTTCGGCCAGCGCGTCGGGGGTATGCGGAGTCAGCAACCCTGTTTCGCCAGGCCGCACAACCTCGCTGGCGCCCAGATGATCGGTCGCGACGACCGGTGTCCCTGCGGCGAGCGCTTCTATCAACACGCGCGGCACGCCTTCATAGCGCGAGCTGTGCACGTAGATCGCCGCCAGCTGGTAATATGCCGGAAGGCTGGCGTAATCGACACGGCCCGGCAGGATCACCCCTTCCGACTGCGCCCGCTGTGCGAAATCCGGCCGCCCGTTGAAATCGCCCGCCATCACCAGCCGCGCCCGCGGACGAGCCGCACGGATCGCGCGGTACGCTTCCAGCAGTAGCTCGACGTTCTTGGCACGCGTCGGCAGCCCCACCCATAGCAATACCGGCGCGTCCGGCGTGATTCCTAACTCCCGGCGCAGCTCTGCGATCCGCTCCGGCGCGACCGGTGGCGCGAAGCTGCCCACATCCGTTGGCGCAGTCAGCACGGTAACGCGGTGCGGCGCGATCCCCTGCCGGACACAGATCGCCTTCTCACGCTCCGAGAGGACGCGCAGCGTATCGGCGCGCCGGACGACGAATTTTCCGATCGCTTGCAGGGCGCGATTACGAAGTGGGTGCTCGGCGACCCAATCCGGATTCTCGAAGAAATGGCTGTGGCTCTGCACGTTGAGCGGGATGCGCAGCCGCCACTTGAGCCACAGCCCGATCAGCCCGGTGGCGAATGGGTCCTGCGTGGTGATCAGGTCTGCCCGCTGGCGGCGGTGGATGCGCACGCCGAGCCGGTAGGCCGCCCAGGGGAACAGGTACGGCGTGCGGACGTTGGTCGGATAGACGATCAGCCGGTCCGACAGGTGCGTGATGCTCTTTGGGGCGGATGCCGGATTGTAGACGATCACGGAGATCTGCCCGACGCGCTTGGCATATTCGATGTGCCGCGCGACGGTGTTGCCGTGCGGGTCGCCAAGCAGGCTGGAGTCCAGCCCCAGCATTAACAGGTGCATACTGTGCTCTTTCAAAGCTCGCCCCGTGCCGCCGCCTGCAACAGCGCTTCGGTGCGCCCGACGGTCGCTTCCCAGCTAAAATCGGCGCTGCGGGTTCTCCCCCCCTCTGCCAGGCGCGACCTCAACGCTTGATCGCTCGCCAGCCGGTTGATCGCGGCGGCCAGCGCCGCCGGATCGTTGGGGGGAACCAGTAACCCACTTTGATTATCCGTCAGAATCTCGGTATTGCCGCCTACAGCGGTTGCGACCACCGGCGTTCCCACGGAGAGCGCCTCTAGCAGCACGTGCGAAAGCCCTTCGGTGTGGCTGCTCAACACAAACGCGTCCGCTGCGCGGATATATCTCAAGACAAGCTCATGCGGCTGGTAGCCCGTCCAGTGGACGCGCTCGCCGATCCCCAGTTCGGCGGCGCGGGCTTCGAGCGCAGGACGCTGCTCCCCCTCGCCGATAACGATCAACTGTGCTTCGGGCACGCTTTCCAGCGCCTCAAGGGCGATGTCGATGCCTTTCACAGGGGTTATTCGCCCGACCGACACCAGCAAAAACCCGTCCGGCAGTCCCAACTCTGCGCGGAGTTGGGCGCGGTCTGCAGACGCCAGCTCCGAAGCGGGGATCGCGTTGTAGATGACATGCACGCGGTGCGCGGGGATCCCCCAGCCGCGTACCAACCGCGCGATGTGTTCGCTGGGGACGATCACGGCCCGCGCCAGCCGCAGCGCCCGGTGATGTACCGCGCGTAGCAGCCGGATCTGCCAGGCATGGCGCTCGTGTTGAAAGTCCAGCACGTTGCTGCGCGTCAGACCGTGGCGTTGGGCGTATTCCCACGTGAAATCGCTGACGACCTTGACGACCAGGGGGCGCCGGAACAGCGCATAGGCGGGCAAAGCGGGGAGCGGATAGTCCTGCACGAACAGCACCTCGGCCCGGCGGGCGGCGCGCAGCACGGCCCATCCGAACATCCACAGCCGCGCCGGAACGAACCTCACGCGGGGAATGCGGCGCACCGGGTAGCCGTAGCCTTCGGCCGGACCTTCGCCATACGTGATGACGCGGACAGCGTGTCCGCGCGCCTGCAACGCGGGAAGCAACCCGGCCAGGTAGGTCGGGGGACCACCTGGCTCGGGGTGAAATGTTCCCGTGATGACTAGAATCCGCATGGGTGCGATCCGGGGTTCTGTCGCCCGGCGCCGTTGGATATCAGATTTACAACCGCACGACGCGTGCGCGCCCGGCGTGGCCTTTGGTCGCGTTGCGCGTATCCACCACCAGCCGCGCGTGCTCCAGAATGAAATCGTAGTCGAAGGCGCGGTGATCGGTCACGATCACCACGGCATCCTGCGCGGCGAGCCACTCCGCGGTGAGTGGCTGGCTGTGCGCGACGCGGTCGGCGGGCAGGCGCACGCTCGGCACGTGCGGATCGCTGAAGCTAACCTCGGCCCCTTTCTCCTCGAGCAGATGGTAGACGTCCAGCGCCGGCGATTCGCGCACGTCGTCAATATCGCGCTTGTAGGCCATGCCCAGCACGCCGATCTTGGAGCCGCGCAACGCTTTGCCATCCTCGTTGAGCGCGTTCATCACCAGTTCGATGACGAAATAGGGCATCTGGGTGTTGATCTCGCTGGCCAGCTCGATGAAGCGCGCGTTGTAATTGAGCGCGCGCAGCCGCCAGCTCAGATAGTGCGGATCGATGGGGATGCAGTGCCCGCCCAGGCCGGGACCGGGATAGAAGGGCATGAAGCCGAACGGCTTGCTGCTGGCCGCCTCGATCACTTCCCACACATCCACGCCCAGCCGGCGGCACATGATCGCCATCTCGTTCACCAGGCCGATGTTGACCGCGCGGAAGGTGTTTTCCAGCAGCTTGACCATCTCTGCTGCCGCGGTGGAGCTGACCGGCACCACGCGCTCGACCGCCGGCTCGTACAGCGCTGTGACGACCTCGACGCTGGCCGGGGTCACACCTCCGACGACTTTGGGCGTGTTGCGCACACCGTAAACCTGGTTGCCGGGGTCCACACGCTCGGGCGAGAACGCGACGAAGACGTTCCGGCCCACTTCCAGGCCGTTGCTCATCAAGCGCGGGACGATGATCTCCTCGGTCGTGCCGGGGTAGGTAGTGCTCTCCAGCACCACCAGCAGCCCCGGATGGCAGACCTGCGCCACGGCATCGGCGGCAGCCAGCACGTAGCTCATATCCGGGTCTTTGGTTTTGCGCAGGGGTGTCGGCACGCAGATTGAGATCGCGTCGCAGTCGCGCAGGTCGTCGTAGCTGGTCGTCGCGCGCAGATGGCCGGATTCCACCAGCGGGCGCAGCTCGTCGGTCGGCACGTCGGGGATGTAGCTGCTTCCGGCATTCAACCGGCTGACCTTGTCGGCGTTGACGTCGAGGCCGATCACCTGGTAGCCCACACGCGCAAACTCAACCGCCAGCGGCAGGCCCACGTAGCCCATGCCGACGATGCCAACCTTGGCTTCGCGGCGGTTGAAGCGGTCGAGAAGCTGAGTTTTGTAGTCGGTCATACTTGGTATTCCTTGTCGTGTCATGTGCAGCGGCACAGGGGTTCCCCCGTACAAAGCGAAGCCATTATAAGCCGGGCTGCCGGGGCCTGCCACTGCGCGCACCCCGCGCCCGCCTGACGTCCGATCGCCGGGCCGATTCCGGCCTCGACCAAACCGATCGCGGGCGCTATACTGAGCCGTGTAGCGAGGCAACACACGAGGACAAGCAGCGATGCGTCTGGGGATCATCGGCCTGCCCAACAGCGGCAAGACCACGGTTTTCAACGCGCTCACGGGAAGCAGCTATCCGACCGAGCCGTTCTCGTCCGGCCAGCTTGAGATCCATACCGCGGTCGTCAACGTGCCGGACGCGCGTGTGGACAAGCTGAGCGAGGTCTTCAAGCCCAAGAAAACGACCTACGCCACCGTTCAGTACACGGACATCGGCGGGCTGGACAAGGGCATCGGCGAAGGCGGGCTGAGCGGCCCGATGCGCAACGAGCTGCAGCAGGTCGACGGCTTTGTGCATGTGGTGCGCGCGTTCGCCGACGACGCCGTGCCGCACCCCTACGACGCGGTCGATCCCCGGCGTGACCTGGAGATCATCGACAACGAATTTCTGCTGCTCGATCTGATCGCGGTTGAGAACCGGCTGGCGCGGCTGGAAGAAGAGCGCAAGAAAGGCAAGATCGACAACAAGCAGCAACACGCCGCCGAGACCGCACTGATGGAGCGGCTCCACGCGCACCTGAGCGACGAGCGCCCCCTGCGCGACCTGGACCTGACTCCCGCCGAGCTGAAAAGCCTGCGCGGCTACGGTTTGCTGACGCTCAAGCCGGTGCTGGTGGTCTTCAACACCGATGAGGCAGGCGAGGACCCCGCCGCCGGGCTGGACTACGATCATCGCAAGACGCTGATGCTGTCGCTTCGGGGGCGGCTCGAAGCCGAGATCGCGCAGTTGGACAACCCTGAGGATGTGGCGCTGTTTCTGGAAGAATACGCGATCGCCGAGCCGAGCCGCGACCGGGTGATCCACCTTTCCTACGAGCTGCTGGACATCATCTCCTTCCTGACCTATGGCGAAGACGAGGTGCGCGCCTGGCCGCTGCGCAAAGGCGGCACGGCGGTCGACGCGGCAGGGACGATCCACAGCGATCTGGCGCGCGGCTTCATCCGCGCCGAAGTGATCGCCTTCGAAGATTTCATAGCAGCGGGCGCCAGCGTGGCCGAGGTCAAAGCGCGTGGCAAGATGCGTCTGGAAGGGCGCGACTACATCGTGCGCGACGGCGATATGATCGTGGTCCGTTTCGCGATTTAAGCGAGAGTAGCGAAAAGCAGCAAAAGGCAGCGAAGAGCAGCTAAAGATAGCGTGAGGCAGCGAACGGCCCAGGCTGCTCTCGGGCGCGCGCCGGAAAGAGCCTTAGGATGGGGCGGTCATTCGAGGCGCAACGGTGGACCCACTAACTCCATCCCATGCGCGCGCCACAGCGCCGGGTCTTGGGGTGGCATAGCGTTCGCTTTCGTCACTTCGCGGAAGAATGCTTCCATTTTTCCTGCCGGCATGAAGACGATGAGCATTCTCCCCACACCCTGCCCGATATAGGCCCACACGTGGGGCACGCGACGCGGCGCCAGCACACAGTCACCCGGAGCGAGCCGGAACGTGTGCGGGCCGATCTCCAGAACGAACTCCCCTTCAAGCGCGTAGAACCACTCGTCCTGGTCGTAATGCAGGTGGCGCGCTGGCCCGCCTTTTTCGTGAAACGTGTTTTCAAGCACCAGACATCCGCCAGGGTCTGGCGACGTGACCTTGAAGGCAATGGTACTGACGCCCAGCCCTCGGCGCTCGCCAAACTGATCTTCGCCCGCCGGCACGCGCAAAACCTGGGGACCATCGGGGTGCGGTTGGACGATGCCGTTCATCTCTCTCACCTCATTTCAGCGCCTGCGAAAACGGTATGCCCTTCAACGGCTGCGCTTGGCTGTTTCTAAAGGCTGTTATGAGGGGGAAAGCCGGCGCCACCCGTCAAGCGTATCACACGCTCTAGCCGGCCTTCGCTCCAAGCTGCGTCTCGAACCAGGCCACCACTCGCCGCGCGTACTCGTCCGGCGCCAGCGCGCCAACCCGATCGATTACGCGCCCGCCACGCGCCATGCTTCCGACGGTCCGCCGAGCGCCGCTTGCAGCGCGTCGAGTTCCGCGCCGCTCACAAACGGATCGGCCTCGCCGTGAATAAACAGCGCCGGAGCCTGCACGCCGGGCGCGTAATCGATCGGGTTGGCGCGGAACAACTGGCAATTGGCGCGCAGCGAGGCCGCCAGCAGGATCAACCGCGCGCCGAAGAGCGCCGGCGGTCCGGGCAGCCCGGCCAGCCGCAGCCGCGCCGCCAGGATGCCATCCAGCCGGGGATAGGCCCCATCCAGCACCAGGGTCGCGATGCGCGCGTCCGTCGCGGCGGTCATCAGCGCCACCCCCGCGCCCATGCTGAAGCCCAGCACACCGATCCGGTCTGCGCCGCGCTCGCTGGTTGCGTAGTCGATCGCCCCGGCCAGATCAAGCTGTTCGCGCGCGCCCATCGTGACTTGCGTGCCTTCGGAGCGGCCATGCGCGCGCCAGTCGAACAGCAGCACGTCGAACCCGGCGGCGTGCAGTGGGATCGCCTGCGGCAAGTCTGCGTCGGCGCTGCCGTTCTGCCCCGCACAGAGGATGATCGCGCCGCGCGATGGGCCGTCCGCCGGGATCCACCACCCGCCGAGCATCAGCCCGTCGCGGCTGGGGAAGCGCACCGCCTCGCCCGGCAGGCCGTGACGCGCCGGTTCATCGGGCGGATCCGGCACGCGGCGGCGCATGAGCGGGATGGACCCGGCGAAAGCCAGACCCGCCAGCACCAGCAGCCCGATAGCCAGCAGCCAGCTTAATCCAACCCAGATCATCGCCGAACGCCACTCCGGCCATCCGGTGTGCTGCCGCTCACCGTCTCAGTCTCCCAGATTGACGCCGATCAGGCGGGCGCTGCGGATCCACGGGTGGTCGAGCGGGACAACGCGGCGCTTCCCGGCGACCTGCTCCAGCGGAACCGGCTCGGCGCCTTCGCCGCGTGCCGCCACCATCACGCCGTACACTTCCTGCTCGATCAGCTCTGCTGCGGCGGTGCCCAGGCGTGTCGCCAGCAGCCGGTCGACCGCCGAAGGCGTCCCGCCGCGCTGCAGGTGGCCCAGGATCGTCAGGCGCGATTCGAGGCGCGTCAGTTCTTCGAGCTGGCGCGTCAGACGCATGGTGTTGTTCAACTGCTCGAGGCGAAATGCCTCGATCTGTGCCTTGATCGCTTTGCGCTCTTTTTTGCTTTCGGCGGCGGCGCGGGCGGCTTCCAGCTCGGCCAGGCGCGCCGCGGCATCTTTGGAGAGCGCGCCCTCGGACACGACCACAATGCTGAAGCCCTTCCCGCCCTGGCTGCGCTGCAAGATGGCATCGGCGACGCTGTGCACATCGTAGGGGATCTCAGGGATCAGGATGACATCGGCTCCCCCGGCCAGCCCTGCCCCCAGCGCCAGCCAGCCCGCGTTGTGGCCCATCACTTCCAGCACGATGATGCGGTGGTGGCTATGCGCCGTGCTGTGCAGGCGGTCGACCGCCTCGGTGGCAATGCCGAGCGCCGTGTCGAACCCGAAGGTGACATCCGTCATCGCCACGTCGTTATCGATCGTCTTGGGCAGCGTGATGATGTTCAGCCCATGCTGCATCAGGTGATAGGCGTTCTTCATCGTGCCGCCACCCCCCAGACAAACCAGCGCGTCCAGGTTGTGCTTGTGATAGTTGGCGATGATCACCTCGGTCATGTCCAGCTCTTGCCCGCCCATCGGCATACGGTGGGGTTTGTCGCGGCTGGTGCCCAGGATTGTCCCGCCGATGGTCAGAATGCCGGACAGCGCCGAGCCGTTGAGCCGGACGGTGCGGTTCTCCACCAGCCCACGGAACCCGTCGCGGAAGCCGATCACGTTCATGGCGAACGAGCGCTCTGCCGCTTTGCCCACGGCGCGGATCGCTGCGTTCAGGCCGGGGCTGTCGCCACCGGCGGTCAGGATGCCGATGTGTTTGGCCATGATTACCCTCACACCTTGCGTCTGTTGGGTGGCGCGGACGGCGTCCGCCCGCCACGCCGGTTCTAGTGTACCGCATCCGACGGCGGATCAGTTTCCCTGTTGGGCGGGCCAGGCGTCCAGCAGCGCCTGCGCTGCCTGAAGCGGCTCGCCGGCACGCAGCGCCGCGTCGCGCCCGATGCGGGCCGCTTCCAGACCGACGATCGCGCCGGGATAGCTGCATTCCGCATCCCAACGGGCGACGGACTGTGACAGCGCATCGTATGCCGCGCCGAGCTGCCCGGCGACCTGCGCGGCGAGCGGAGTGTCCCCCTCCTGTGCCGAGGGCAGCGACAGGGGCGGCGGGAGCGGGATCGCCTCGCTGCAGGACACCTCTTCGCCGAAGATCAGCCGGTCCCACAGATCGAGCGCCGCCGTCTGCGCGGCCTGCAAGGCGGCCAGGTGACTCGCAGCGGTCTCGCGGTCCAGCGGGCGGGCCGGGTCCCCGAGCGCCGCGAATTCCAGCGTGCAGCCTGCCGCCAACAGCCCGATCAGCGCCAGGGCGAGCGCGTGCTTGTTCAGTCGCATGATCATGCCGGTTTCGCGCCTGCTTTCTGGAATGTGTGCGTGCTGGCAATTCTACGCGCCGGCGCGGTACAATGCGAACCCATGCCAAGACAACCGCTGACCATGCTGTTCGCCCGGATGACGACCCGGCGCTGGCTGGCCGCGATCGTGCTGCTCGCGGTGATGGGCCGTCTGGCGTTCATCGTCTTGTTTGGGCACACCCTCTCTTTGCAGGCGTCCGGCTACGATGCCTATGCTACCAACCTGCTCGACGGGCACGGCTACACCCGCTTCGATGACCGGAGCGGTGACTCTGAGCTGCCGCCGCTCTACCCCTTCTTCCTGGCGGGTGTCTACAGCCTTCTGGGGCGCGATCCGGTCGCGGTGGCGCTGGTACAAACGGCGCTCGACGCGGTGACGGTGGTTGCCGTCTTCGCCATCGGGCGGCGCGTCGGCGGTCCGGCGGTTGGCCTGCTGGCGGCAGCTTTCTACGGGCTGTATCCCTACCTGCTGTTCCAGAATGTGGCTGTTAACGACACGGCGCTCTTTATCCTGCTGCTGGTGATCGGGATCTGGCTGGCCTACCGCGCCCGCGAGACACGCCGCTGGCCGCACGCCGCCGCGCTGGGCGGCGTTTTTGGGCTGGCCGCGCTGACCAAAACGCTGGTCGTGCTGACGCTGCCGCTGCTGGCGCTGTGGTGGTGGCGGCGGCTTGGGCTGCGGGATGCGATCCGGCTCAGTGTCGCGGCGGGCGTGGCGCTCGTCCTGGTGATCGCCCCGTGGGTGGCGCGCAACATCCGCCTGCACGACGCGTTCGTGCTGGTCAGCACCAACGGGGGCAGCAACCTGCACCAGGGCAACAACCCCTGCGTGGCCGATTATCTGGCGCGCGGCTGGGATGCACAGTGGGTCAACTGCCTGGAGCCGGCTCCGGCAGGCCTGAGCGAGGTCGAAGCCGACCGCTGGCATCGCCGGCAGGCGATCGCGTATCTGCGCGACAATCCCGCTGCGTGGCCGCGCCTGTTCTGGACCAAGCTGTGGGTGCTGTGGAGTCCGGCGATTATGCCCCACGATCTGCCGCCCGATCCGTACCTGGTGGACGACGCCGTGTTCCGGTATCACACGCCGGCGTTCGACGCGGCGCGGGTGGTGCACCTGCTGTATTTCACGCCGCTGCTGGCGCTGGGCGCCGCCGGGCTGGTGCTGGCCTGGCGCGACGGGCGCGAGATCGGGCCGCTGCTGGCAGTCATCGCCGCGATCACACTGGCCTATCTGATCTTTCACCCGTCGACGCGCTATCGCGCCCCGGCGGATCCGTTTGTCTTTATCCTGGCGGCGTATGCGCTCATCCGTTTTTGGGTGCGGCACAGTTCACCGAGTCGATCACCGGTTGAAATGCAGGGCAGGTAATGGACGAATCCGGTTACGAGAAACGACTTGCAGAAGAGGGAGAGGTCTGGGGACGTGTCGCGGCAGCCGAGGCCGAGGTCATTGCGCCCGACTGGCGCTTCCATCGCACGCTTCGCCACAATGCTATTATGCACACGGCGGACATCGACAATTTCCTTGCCGGTATCCAACCCGGTATGACGGCGCTCGAAGTGGGATGTGGGTCAGGCTGGCTGACACTGGCAATGGCGCAGCGGGGAGCGGACGCACACGGCATTGATATTAGCCGGGGTGCAATCCGGATCGCACGCGATTATTACGACTCCGTTCGCGATACTGTGTCAGGCCGCGCCTCTTATGAAGTTGCCGATCTCAACCGGATCACCTTGCCACCCCAGAAGTATGATGTCGTAGTCGGAAAAGGCGTGTTGCATCATTTGTCCGAAGTAGGCCATCTGCTTGATCAGATTTACTGCGCTTTAAAACCGGGTGGGCTATTGTGGCTGGCTGACACCAACGGCCATGAGGCACTGCCAACCGTGCTGCTGGCAAGCGTGCTCACATTTGTGCTGCCGACCGAAATATCTTATCGCGACAAGTTGAAAGGGCTGCTGCGCTTTGGTTGGCGTGCTCCAGAACGAATTAAGGCCAGTATGCAGGCCGAGGGGCTTTCGCCGTTCGAGGCGGCTGGACGCGAACACGACTGGTTAGCAATGATTCAAGAACGTTTCATAATCGAGCGCCGGATCGACATGCCGGCTGTTACCGGTTATGTCACTGCGCAACTCAAAATGCCAGAGCGTCCGGCGCGTCTCTTGTTAAAGAGTCTTGCCCGGGTCGATCGGTTCCTGGTGCGGCGTGGTCTGTTGCACAATACTGGCGTTGTGATCTACGCGCGCAAGCCCGGCCGCGAAATGACTGACACATGAACCTGCTACATGTCGCGCCCTATTACGCGCCTGCGTGGCGCTACGGTGGGACGGTGCGCGCGGTAACCGATCTGACGCGCGCACAGGCCGCCGCGGGGCACCGCGTTTTCGTGCTGACGACCGACGCGCTCGGTCCGGGCGAGCGGGCACCCGCCGCGCGCGAAGTGATCGACGGCGTGGACGTGACGCGAATCCGCAACTGCTGCCCGGTTCTGCGCGACCGGCTCAACCTCTCCACGCCGCGCGGGATCGCGCCTGCCGCCGGGCACCTGATCCGTGAGGGCGCGATCGACACGGTGCATTGCCACGAGCTGCGCACCGTCGAGAATCTGCTGGTGGCGCCCGTCGCCAACCGGCTCGGCGTGCCGCTGGTCGTCTCGCCGCACGGCACGCTGCCGTATGATACCGGTCGGGGCGGCATCAAGCGCCTGTGGGACCGGCTCTTTGCGGCGCGCCTGCTGCCGCGCTTCGACCGTGTGATCGCCCTGACCGCTGCCGAAGCCGCCGACGCCCGCGCGCTGTGGTCCCGCTGGGGTGCCACTCTGCCGGGCGAGCAGATCAGCGTCGTGCCGAATGGCGTCCACCTGGACGATTTCGCGAATCTGCCGCCCGGCGGGCCGTTCCGCGCGCGGTGGAATCTGGGCGATGGGCCGGTGGTGCTGTTTCTGGGGCGCCTGCACGAGCGCAAAGGCGCGCAGTTCTTGATCCCGGCTTTCGCGCGGGCGCTGGCTGCCGCGCCGGATGCCCGCCTGGTGATCGCCGGTCCGGACGAAGGGATGCTGGCCGCGCTGCAGGCCCAGGTGCGCGATCTGGGATTGGGCGAGCGTGTGGTCTTCACCGGGCTGCTATCGGGCGACGAACGTCTGGCGGCGCTGAGCGCGGCGAATCTGTTCGCGCTGCCCGCGGTGGGCGAGGGCTTCTCGATGGCGGTGCTGGAAGCCATGGCGTGCGGGTTGCCGGTCCTGCTGACGCCCGGCTGCCACTTCCCCGAAGCGGAGGAGGCCGGGGCGGGGGTGGTCGTCGAGCGGGCGGTCGAGCCGCTGGCCGGGGCACTGGCCGATCTGCTGGCGAACGCTGACCGGCGCGCGGCGATGGGCCGCACCGCCCGCGCCCTGGTCGAGCGCCGGTACACCTGGCCGCAGGTCGTGGCCCGGCTGGACGACGCCTACCGCGCCGCGATCGCAGACCGGGCAGAGGGCGCATGACGCAGCTTGACACGTCCATCGATCCGGCAGCGCCTCGCCTCTCGCCTGAGGCCACGCGCCGCGCCGCCCGCAACGCCGGGGCGTTGGCGATCTCGACCGTGGTCGCCAAGGGGCTGCTGTTTGTCTGGCAGCTTGTGCTGGCGCGCTGGCTGGGGTCGGGCGATTACGGCGTGTACGGCACCATCGGTGCGCTGCTGGCCATCGGCGCGGCGATTCCGGAGTTCGGCATGGGGCTGATCGTGGTGCGCGACGTCGCCACGCGCCCTCATGACGCGAGCCGCTACCTGGGCGCGACGCTGGTCATGCAACCGCTGCTGGCGGGCGCGGCGTATGGTGCGCTGCTGATCGCCGCGTGGCTGCTCGGCTACGACGACGCGTTGCGCGCGCTGCTGGCGCTGGCCGCGCTCAGCCTGCTGATCGATGCATTGGGCAACATGGCCTACAACCAGTTGATCGCCTTCGAGCGCATGGCGATCACGGCCCTGATCGCGGTAGTGCATGTGGGGGCGCTGGTCGCGTTTGGCGCGGCGGCGCTGGCGGCGGGCGGCGGTTTGACCGGGCTGTACGTGGCGATCCTGAGCGCCAACACCCTGCGTGCCGGGGCGCTGTGGATGATGCTGCGGCGGGGCGGTGTGCGCCCGGCGTTCCCGCTGGACCGCATCATCGCGCGCGGGCTGCTGATCAACGGCGCACCGATTGCGCTGTCGTCCTTCCTGACGCTGGCCTACCAGCACGCGGATAAGGTGATCACGACGGCGGTTCTGGGCACGGAAGGCACCGGCCAGCTAACCGCTGCGTTCGTCATCACGTTTGGCGTGATCGAGCTGCTCAGCACGACAGTGCTGGTCGCCGTCTTCCCGCTGATGTCGCGCACGTACAGCAGCGGGATGCGCGCCATGTTCGAGTTTATGATCGAGAAGCTGGCCTTCTTCAACCTGCTGATCAGCCTGCCGGTCGCGCTGATCACTTCACTGCTGGCCGTGCCGCTGGCGGCGCTGCTGTTCGGAGCGGACTTCACGCGCACCGCGAGCGTGCTGGCCGTGCTGATCTGGTACACATCCGCCGCCATGATCGGCGCCGTGTTTGCCCAGGCGCTGCTGATTGAGAACCGCCAGCGGCGCACCCTGGTCATCCGCGCGAGCGGGCTGGCGCTCAACGTGGCGCTCAATCTGATCCTGCTGCCGGCGATCGGCGTGGTGGGCGCGGCGGTCGCGACGCTGGTGTCGGAGCTGGTTGTGCTGGGCGGGCTGGTGAGCAGCTTCCGCTTTCCGGCGGACTGGTGGGCGCGGACGCGCAGCCACCTGTGGCGGGTGGCGCTGGCGGGCGTGGGGATGGCGGCGGCGATTGCCGCGCTGCGCGGCGTGCACCCGCTGCTGGCGGCTGCCGTGGGCGTGCCGGTGTATCTGGCGCTGGTGCTGGCGCTGGGCGCGATCGCGCGCGACGATTGGGATCTGATTTACCGGCTGGTGATGGCGATGCCCGGCGGCGCGTGGATCGGGCGCTGGTGGAAACGGGAACTGGTGTAAATCATGTGCGGAATTGTCGGCATTCTCGATCAGACGGGCGGCGGCCGGGCGGACCCGGCGCTGGTCCACGCCATGACCGGCGCGATCGCGCATCGCGGCCCGGACGGCAGCGGATTCTACCACTGGCCGGGTTCCGCGCCGCGTGTGGCGCTCGGCATGCGCCGCCTGAGCATCATCGACCTGGACACGGGCGACCAGCCGATCTTCAACGAGGACCGCTCGATCGCGCTGGTCTTCAACGGCGAGATCTACAATTACGTCGAGTTGCGCGCCGAGCTGCAGGCGCGCGGCCACACCTTCCGCACCCAGGCGGATACCGAGGTGATCGTCCACCTTTATGAAGAGCGCGGGCTGGACCTCTTCGGCGCGCTGCGCGGGATGTATGCGTTCGCCCTGTGGGACGCGGGGGCGGAGCGGCTGGTGCTGGCGGTCGATCCGGTCGGGATCAAGCCGCTCTACCTGGCCGAGCAGGGCGGGCGGCTGCTGTTCGCCTCGGAAGTCAAGGCGCTGCTGCAAGACTCGTCGCTGCCGCGTCGCCTGAACCTGGCCACGCTGGACACGTACCTCAGCTTCGGCTACATGATCGGCGCCGAGACGCTCTACGACGGCGTGCGCCGCCTGCCGCCCGGTCACGCCCTGGTGGTCGAGGACGGCACACAGCGCCTGCTTCGCCACTGGACGCCGCGCTTCCCCCCTGCCGGGGCGCGCCCACACGACATCGACGCGATCATCGGCGAGACGCGGGCGCGGCTGGCCGACTCGGTACGCTTGCACCTGCGCAGCGACGTGCCGCTCGGCTTGTTCCTCAGCGGCGGGATCGACTCGGCGGCGCTGCTGGCGCTCATGAGCCGGATGGAGCCGGGGCGCGTGAAGACCTTTTCGGTTGGCTATGACGTCGGGCGCGGCGTGGCTAACCCGGATGACGAGACGCTTCACGCCCGGCGGATCGCGGCGCACTTCGGGGCGGAGCATCACGAGCGGATCATCACCCCTGCCGACTGGTGGGATTTTCTGCTGGTCTACGCCTACTACCACGACGAGCCGAACGCCAACCCGTCGATTATCTCGCTCCAGGCGCTGGCCGAGGTCACGGCGCGGCATGTCAAGGTGGTGCTCAACGGCACGGGCGGCGACGAGCTGTTCGCGGGGTATCGGGCGCACCGCGTCTTTCCGCGCATCATTCGGGGCGCTGCCCGCCTGGACCGCGTGCTGCCGCGACCGCTGCGCGCCGCGCTGATCGGGCAGCCGTGGCAGCGCCTTGAGCCGCTCTATCCGGCGCTGCGGCGCGTGCGCTATCTCGGCGCGTTGCCCGCCTATTTGCCGGAATGGCGCGCGCTGTTCCTGCCCACGCCCGAAGGGCTGCGCCGTGTGGCCTCGTTCGAGGGGCTGACCTTCTCCGACACGCTGCGCGCCCGGCTGTACGGCCCCGCGCTGCGCGCCGCCTGGAACGCCGCGCAGCACAAAGAGCGCGTCTATGTCGAGATTCTGCGCCGCGCCTGGGCGGATGACCCCGCCGACACCGCGCAGGCGCTTATGCTGCTAACCTGGCTGCCGGGCAACGGCCTG
>DYEN01000543.1 GCA_020725705.1 Anaerolinea sp. | reverse complement strand
GGACCACAAAAACATCCAGTTGCTAATAACCTGCAATGTTTACGCTAACATAAGTTGTGGCTTTTGTCAAGAGGGGCAATTCTCCCAAGGGAAGGTTCCACGCGCATCACAATCCTTGCTTCAGACAATCATAATATGTTTACGCTAACATAATCGCTTGTGCACGACAGGCGACCTTATTTGCCGCAGCCATGCGCCCGCGCAGCCACCGACCGGCGCGGCGTGGGCGCACGCCGGCCTGCCAGAAAGCTGCCTGCCCTTAATAAAACAGAGCGCCCCGCCGGGGCGCTCCGCATGGGCGCTGCCGGGCTTATGGCGCAGGAATAACCAGTTGCTGGCCGACGCTGAGCGCATTGGGGTTGACCAGGTTGTTCGCCGCGATGATCGCCTGCGGGTCGACGCCGTAGCGCCGCGCAATCGAATAGACTGTGTCGCCGCTCTGCACGATGTGAATCGTCGGGCCGGCAGCCGGCGCGGCAGGCTGATCTGCCGGGGCCGCCACCGCCGGCGTGGGCGTGCCGCAGCCCGGCAGGACCAGTTCCCAGCCGATCTGCAGCGTCGTGAACTGGCCGGCGGTCAGAAGCGCTGTGTTGGCTGCGACCAGCGCGTCCAGCGTCACGTCGTTGTCGCGTGCGATGGAAAAGAGCGTATCGCCCGACCGGACGACGTGCACGCAGGGGTTCGCCTCGGGTGGCAGCGGGGTAGAGGTCGGCAGCAAAGTTGGGTCAATTGTCGGCGCGGGCGTGTTGGTGGGGATGATGTCGCTCATGCTCGGCGTGGTGATGCGCACCTGCGTCGCCGCCGGCGTGCCTTGAGTCGGCAGGATATCGCCGAGCGCGACGGTCGGTGTCGTGACCTGCACCGGCAAACCCGGCCCGCCCCCGGTCGGCGTCGCCTGGAGCGGCTCGCGCGAAGGGGTGGGGCTGGCCCCGATCGTCGCCTCAGATGTGGCGGTCAGGGTCGGTTGCAGGTCTTGCAGATTGACGCGGTTCGAGGTCGGCTCCAGGTTGTCGCCGGCGTTCTTGTAGCATGCGGACGCGCTCAGCGCGACGGCCACCACCAGCAGCAAAAGCCTCAACCGGGATCGGGAGCGGTTGTGCGCCATAACCTCATGTTCCTCTCTTCGCCATCCCTGCTCGCGTTTGGGCGGCCGGTTCAGCCACGTCCATCAGCATACACCGATCCCCCGGTTTCTACAACGTCTGTACCAGGTCGCGCCTGCCCGAACCTGTTGCAAAGGCCGGGTACATCTTTTATAGTTGACTGGCGTCATGGTAGAGCAGACGCACTCTGCAACCGAGACTTGAAGGCCACCGATCATGACACTCTACACCGAAGACCCAACGCAGACTCTAACCGGCGCAATTGCTGCCGTGCGCTTTCACGAAGTCGGCAAGCTCTACTATTTCGGCAGCAGCCACCTGCCCGACCTACTGGTGGGCGATTTTGTGATTGTCGAGACCGCCCGCGGCAAGCAGATGGGCCAGGTGATGAAGCTCATGCGCGCCGACGAGGACGATACCCCGCGCGAGTACAAGCCCATCCTGCGCAAGGCGACGCCGGCAGATATGATGATGCAGAAGCTGTGGAAAGCGCGCGAAGTCGAGGCGCTGATTACGTGCCGCGAAAAGGCTGCCGAGATCGGCGGCTACGAGAACGCCAAGTTCGTCGCCGCGCAGTACAATTTCGACGGCTCGCTGCTCACGTTTCTGTTCAGCGCCGAGGACAAGGTCAACACCACCCGGCTGCGCATCGCGCTGCGGCGCAGCTTCAAGGCCCAGGTCGAGCTGCGCCAGATCGGCCCGCGCGATGTCGCCAAGCTGCTGGGCGGGATGGGCGCTTGCGGCATCCCGCGCTGCTGCAGCACCTTCCTGACCGACTTCAGCCCGATCTCAATCAAGATGGCGAAGGCGCAGGGCATCTCGCTCAACCCGTCGGAGATCACGGGGATGTGCGGACGGCTGCGCTGCTGCTTGATCTACGAATACGAGCAGTATGTCGAAGCGCGCAAAGGGTTGCCCAAGCGCAACAAGCGCGTCGGCACCCCGCACGGCGAGGGCAAAGTGATCGACGTGCACCCGCTGCGCGACGCGGTGACCGTGCTGGTCGACGAGACGCGCTATGTCGTCCAGCGCGAGGATATCATCCCGCTGGACGAATACGAAGCCCTGAAAGCCAAAGCCGAAGCCGGGTGCTCCAAGCACGAGAGCGGCGGGTGCGATTGCGGCGCGCGCCAGGGCGCCCCGGCAGCCGAGGCCACGCTTGACATCGAGGAAGACGAGGCCGACCTGGACTCCGGCGCGGTCACGCCGCCCACCCCGCGCCCGGAACGACCCGGCGCTCCCGGCGCCGACCGGGCCGCGCCCGAATCGGGCGAGCGGCGCCGCCACGACCGGCGGCGGCGCGGTGGGCGCTCGCGCCATTCCCGGCGCCGGACGGATTCCAGCACATAAAGGACAGCCCGACCGATGACCACTCCGGCTCAGGATGCCCCGCTCCAGCGCGTAATGGGCATCTTCGCACATCCCGACGATCCCGAGTTCTTCTGCGGAGGCACGTTCGCCAAATGGGCCGCCGAAGGACGGCACGTCATTTTTGTGCTGGCGACCAGCGGCGACAAAGGCTCGAACGACTTTTCGATGACCAGCGAGGCGCTCATCGAGCGGCGCGAGGCCGAAGAGCGCGCCGCTGCCGCGCGCCTCGGCGTGCGAGAGGTTATCTTCTTGCGCTATCCCGACGGCGAATTGCAGCCTACGCTCGACCTGCGCCGCCAGCTCACGCGCTTGATCCGGCTCAAGCGGCCCGACATCGTCGTCACCAACGACCCGACCGCGCGCTGGTACGGCACGTACTACCTCAACCATCCCGACCACCGGGCGATCGGCGACGCCGCGCTGGACGCGGTCTTCCCCGCCGCCCGCGATCATTTGAACTTCCCGGAACTGTACCGCGACGAAGGGCTGCAGCCGCACATCGTCCGCCAGGTTTATCTGTGCGGCACGCACGAGCCAACCGTCAAGGTCGATGTAACCGATTTTCTGGAAACCAAGATCGCCGCCCTGCGCGAGCACGTCAGCCAGATCGCCGACCTGGACGAGATGGCGCGCCGCCAGCGCGAGAACGTCGACCCGCAGTTCGCCGGGGATGGTGTGCGCTATACCGAGGCGTTCCGCGTCTTTCATCTGGGCTAACACGAGGCAGCCGCATGACCACCGCCTTCACCCCGCTTATCACCGCCCGCCAGCAGGGCTGGATCGCGCGCCGGCGCGATCTGCACCGCCATCCGGAGCTGGGCTTTCAGGAAGTGCGGACGGCAGGAATCGTCGCTGCCACGCTCAACCGCCTGGGCCTGGAAGTGCAAACCGGCGTTGGGCAGACGGGCGTCGTCGGGCTGCTCGAAGGCGGGCACGATGGCCCGACCGTGCTGGTCCGCGCCGACATGGACGCGCTGCCGATCACCGAAGAAAACACCACCGACTATGCCTCGCAGACGCCCGGTGTGATGCACGCCTGCGGCCACGATGCCCACACCACGATCGCGCTGGCCGTTGCCGAACTGCTCAGCGAGCACCGCGCCGAGATCGCGGGCCGCGTCAAGTTCATCTTCCAGCCTGCCGAGGAACTGGGCCGCGGCGCAAATGCCATGATCGACGAGGGGGTGCTGGAACACCCCGCGCCCGACGTTGCGCTGGGGCTGCACCTGTGGAACGAGTCACCCGTCGGCGTGCTGGCACTGACCGCCGGCCCCTTCATGGCCGGGGCAGGCGACTTCTCGATCCGCGTCGAGGGGCGCGGCGGGCACGGCGCGGCGCCGCACGAAACCCGCGACCCGATCGTGGCTGCCAGCGCCATCGTGTCCGCCCTGCAAACCGTCATCACGCGCAGCGTGCCCCCCGTCGAGCGCGCCGTGATCTCGGTTACATCGTTCCAGGCCGGCACGGCCTTCAACGTAATCCCCTCGCGCGCCGAGCTGCGCGGCACCATTCGCATGTTCCGCCCGGAGATCCGCGCCCTGCTCGAGGCGCGGATGCGCGAGGTCACGCAGGGCGTCGCTGCTGCGCACGGCTGCACCGCCGAGCTGGAGATCCGTGATCTGATGCCGCCGGTCACCAACGACCCGGCTGTCACCGAGCGACTGCGGCGGCTGTTCCGCCAGATCCGGCCCGATCTTGAGCAGGTGACGGACATGTATACCATGTTCGCCGAGGATATGGCCTACTTTCTGGATGCCGTGCCGGGCACCTATTTCTTTGTCGGCTCGTCGGACCCGGCGCGTGGGCTGGACTATCCGCATCACCACCCGCGCTTCGATTTCGACGAGGCGGTGATCCCGCTGGCCGTGGAGTTGATGACCGCCGCCGTGGCGTCCTATGTGCTGCCCGGCTACACAGCGGCTGATGAAGCAGCCACGAGCGCGAACTGATGCCTCAGGTCAACATCTTCAGGTGGCGGCCGGGCAGCGGCTGGATTGTGCTCTCCGGCGGCGGGAGCTGGCTGGACGCCGACGTCCAGGCCATCGAGGCTGCCATGCTCACCCGCACTCTTTCCCAGGCGCCGCTGGCGTACATCTGGGCAGCCAGCGACATTGAAACCGCCGACCGTCATATGGATGCGCTGCGCGAGATGGGCGCGCGGACGGGTTATCTGGTCGATCTGGCGGACGAGGGCGAAGACGCGCTCTACCAGCAGATCAGCGAGGCGGGTGTGATCATCCTCGGCGACGGCCCCCACCCCGAGATCCTGCGCGAAGGGCTGAGCGGCGCGGGACTGCGCGGGCTGGAAGAGGCCTTCAGCCAGGGCGCGACCATCTACGCGCCCGGCTCGACCGCCGCGCTGTTGGGCGCCGCCGTGGTGGAACGGGGCGCGCTGGTCGAGGGGTTCGGGTGGCTGTCGTCGGCGGTGGTTCTGCCCGGCTACACGCCCGATCAGGCCGCGGCGCTGCGCGAGTGGGTGCGCGGCATCCCCGAGGGCTACGGACTGGGCTTGAGCCGCGGCGCGGGGATCGCCTTTGGGCCGCGCGGTGAGGTTGAGGTGTTGGGCAACGGCGCGGTCACCGTCTCGCTCGGCCAGCACTACGATCCGGGGCTGCATCTCGCAGGAGAGACATAGCACAATGCCAGCGACAATTCTGGTTGGCGCGCAGTGGGGCGACGAGGGCAAAGGGCGCATTGCCGACTGGCTGGCGCGCGATGCCGACGCGGTAGCCCGCTATGCCGGGGGCGACAATGCCGGGCACACCGTCAGCGCCGGCGGGCAGACCTTCCAACTGCATCTGGTGCCGTCGGGCGTGATTCACCCGCACGTGCGCTGCATCCTCGGCAGCGGTATGGTGATCAACCCGATCCGGCTGGTGCACGAACTGAAACTGCTCGACGAGCGCGGAATCGACATCTCGCCGGAGCGGATCCACGTCAGTCTGCGCGCGCATGTGATCGTCCCGGCGCACCTGGAGCTGGACGGCGCGCGCGAGCGGGCGCTGGGCAAAGCGTCGATCGGCACAACGCGGCGCGGCATCGGCCCGGCCTATCAGGACAAGGCCGCCCGCACCGGCCTGCTGGTGGCGGATATGCTCGACCCGGACCGCTTTGCCGCGAGCGTGCAACGCGCCACCGAAGAGGCCGCCCATCTGCTCAGCGCGCAGTACGGCCTAGAATCGACCACCACCGGCGATCTTGGGCTGGAATACGGCCAAGCGGCGGCGTTTCTGCGCCCTTACCTGACCGACACGGTCGCCATTGTGCACGATCTGCTGGAAGCGGGCGGGCGGCTGCTGTGCGAGGGCGCGCAGGGCACGCTGCTCGATCTCGATCATGGCCACTATCCCTACGTCACCAGCTCGTCGCCGATTGCCGGGGGCGCGCTGACCGGGCTGGGCTTCGGCCCGCGCGAGGTCGACCGGGTGATCGGCGTCGCCAAAGCCTACGCCACGCGGGTAGGCGGTGGCCCGTTCCCCACCGAGCAAAACAACCCCACCGGCGACCGGCTGCGCGCCGTCGGACGCGAATACGGCACGACCACCGGCCGCCCGCGCCGCTGCGGCTGGCTCGACGCGGTCGCCTTGCGCTACGCCGCGCGCGTCAACGGCTTCACCGAACTGATCCTCACCAAACTCGATGTGCTGACCGGCTTTGATCCGCTCGCGCTCGCCACCGCCTACGACCTGCCGGGCGGGCGAACCCAGACGCTGCCGATCCACACCGGGACGTTCGAGCAGGCCGTGCCGGTGTACGAGACGCTGCCCGGCTGGACCGACGACCTCGGCGGGGTGCGCTGCTTCGAGGACCTGCCCGCGGCGGCGCAGGCCTACGTGCAGCATGTTGAGGCGCTGGCCGGCGTGCCCATCTCGCTTATTAGTGTGGGTCCGGAGCGCGAGCAGGCCGTCGAGCGCGCCAGGAGCTAAGCATGTCCGATCGGGCAAGCGCCAACCACACCGACGCCTCGCGCTACGAGTCACCGGTGGACACGCCGCCGCGCCGCGTGGTGTCGCTGGTGCCCAGTATGACCGAAACGCTCTTTGACCTCGACCTGGGCAGCCGCCTGATCGCCATCACCGATTACTGCACGCGCCCGCCGGGGGCGCTCGATCATCTGCCGCGCGTCGGCGGGACCAAGAACCCGGACTGCGACCAGATCATCGCGCTGGCGCCGGACCTGGTGATCGTGAGTGACGAAGAGAACCGCCGCGAGGATGCGGAAACGCTGCGCGCCGCCGGGCTGGCGCTGTGGGTCACCGGCCCGCGCAGCCTGTTTGAGACGCTCAATCTGCTGTGGAGCGTGATGTACATCTTCGACCACCCGGTGATGGTCCCACGCGTGCGTGAGATCGAGCGCGCCTACGACTACACGCTCAGCGCGTCGCAGGCCATCGAGCCGGTGCGCGTCTTCGCCCCGATCTGGCGCGACCCGTGGATGACGTTCAACCGCGACACCTACGCCCACGACGTGCTACGGGTGTGTGGCGGCGCGAACGTCTTCGCCGACCGCGAGCGCCGCTTTCCGCTGGCCGCCGATCTGGGCCAGGCCGATCCGCTGCCGGATGACAATCCGCGTGTGGCCGGGCGCGACCGCCGCTACCCGCGTGTGACGCTGGACGAGATCGTCGCGGCGCAGCCTGAGGTAGTGCTGCTGCCCGACGAGCCATACCCGTTCGGCGAGGACGCCGCCAATCTGTTCGCGGCGCTCGACATCCCCGCCGCGCGAACCGGCCGCATCCACCTCATCGACGGCAGCCTGCTCACCTGGCCGGGCACGCGCGCCGCCTACGCGCTGCGTGACCTGCCCCCGCTGCTGATGCCCGAATCCGGGGGGTGATCCGACATCCACGCGATGCATTGAGAAACCGCCAGGCAAGACGGATCAGGGGATGATCGAGGCGGGCGGTGGGTGGATTGCCCTGCCGGCGGCGCGCCGCGCTATTTGTCCTCGGCCTGCTCGTGCGAGAACCACTCGAAGCTGAGCGGCAGCCAGCGGCGGCTGCGCGTCACCACGATGGGCAGAGCCTTGGGCATCAGGTCGGCGACGATGGGCGTCGTGCCGAGCGGATCGCCGTCGATCTGAGTCGGCTCCGGGGTGCGGGTGTCGATCACAATGCGCTTGCGCGCGGAGAAATAGATGATCGACTCCGGCGGGAAGCCGCTGCCGGCGACCAGATTCGTGACGCTGTTGAACACGCGCCCCGGATTGAGTGGGCGCAGCACCCCCGCGTAGAGCAGCCCGTCGTCGGGCTGAATCGCCTCGTTAATGACGGAGATACCGTTGATCCAGGTTAGCGCGCCGGTCGCCGTGATGAACGCCATGATGCCCTCAACGCTGATCGGCGGCTGGCCGTCGAGCGAGATCAGGTATTCGATCACCCGCGTCTGGCGCAGCGAGCGCAGGCCCGAAATGCCGTAGGCCAGGATGCCCAGACGGTCTTTGTCCTCGCGGGTGACGTTGTAGGCCACCTCGGCCTCGAACCCGGTCGAGACGCGCAGCACCGAGCAGCGATCACCGACTTTCGCCAGATCGATGCGGCGCAGCAAGCCCGGCCCCAACGCCAGCTTCAGCGCGGCGTCCAGCCGGTGGGGCAGGCCCAGAAAGCCGGATACCACGTTGCCGGTGCCCACCGGCACCCACGAAAACGGCAGGATGTCGCGCCCAAGCGCCCGGTGCGCGCCGGACACGCCGTCCATCAGCGTGCCATCGCCTCCGGCAACCAGAATGCGGTCCGCGCCGTTGGCGACCCCCTCGCGGATCGCAGACGCGAAATCAAAGTCGGGCGTGGTGACGTGCAGGGTGATCCGCGGTGTGGTGACCTGCGAGAGGCGCTCGATAACCTCTTTCCCCCGTTTCGACCCCGCCGCCGGATTGACAATTGCCAGGACGTGATGCGGCGCGTCGATCGGAGTCAGTTGGCTCTGCGTCATGATGATGTCCCACCCCTCTGTCGTGCGATCTTCAGTATACCCGTTTTTACGTTTCTCGTGGGAATTCTGTCGCACGGCAGACTGCCGCCGCCTCAGATGATCACCTGGGGCAGCGTCGGCAGCGGAGTGAGAGTCGGCGTGGCGGTCGGCGGGATGGCGGGGTCGGGCGTGTCGGTGAAGGTCGGCGTCAGCGTCGGTGTGGGGGTCAGCACCGGGCCGGGCGTGTCGGACGGCGTCGGTGTGATGGTCGGCAGCGGCGTAAAAGTGCGCGTGGGGGTAGGAGTTGGGTTGACGGCCTTGATCACGCTCTCGTGCATGTAGACGATGTCGCGGAACGCGCCTTCGGGATTCAACTCGACGACGTACCACTCCGGGTTGTCCTTCGAGCGCTCGTAGACGCAGACGCGCGTCCCGAAGGGCAGGCTGTCGCGCGCGGGGCACAGGTCATTATCCTCGCTGGGGCACTGGCGATAACGCGCGCGCTCCGCCGTCACCTCAAACCACTGGCAGGGGGGCAACGGGGTATAGGTGGCGAACCCGCCCACCGTGGGCAGCGCGCTCAACCCATCCGGCACGCTTCGGGCGGTGGCGGTCGCCAGCGCCTGCCGGGTGACCTGCGCGGTGATGTTGCCCTGATCCTGGAAAAACCGCAGCATCCCGGTCCAGACATAATAGCCGCCGAAGACGATCAGCGCGCCGATCAAGACGATCAGCACAGGCGATGGACCAGATGACCGGTAATGAGACATCGTGCCAGGCGTACGATCCGGCTGTCAGAGCGCGCGTCACGCGATGAACCCGTGGCACCGTGCCTCAGCCCCCTGCCGAGGCGCCACGCTAGGTCAACAATAACCGAAGTCCGCCGCAGAAACAAAGACGCTTCCCCGCCGTCTGGGCGGTGTTTACTATTTTACCGCCAGCAGCCCTTCGATCGTCTCCAGCAGCGCCCGGACGTCGAACGGCTTGCGGACCACGCCGTCCGCGCCTGCCGCCTGAGCCTGCGCGCCACCGGCCGTGTCCTCCAGCGCCGTGACCACCAGGACCGGGATATTGCGCGTCGCTTCGTTCTGCTTGAGGCGCCGGCAGGTTTCGTAGCCGTCCATCACCGGCATATTGACATCGAGCATGATCAGGTTTGGCGGGGTCTGCGCGACCTGCGCCAACGCCTGCTCGCCGCTGCTGGCTTCGTGCACCTCGTAGCCGGCGCGCTTGAGGTAGGCGCGCAACATTTCGCGGTTTGCCCATTCGTCGTCGACCACCAGGATGATCCCCTTGCTCGACGTGTCTGTGCTCATCGCGCGCCCCCAGGCACCGCGTCCAGAAGCTGGCGCAGCACGTCTTCCGGATCCCACGCGCGCAGGCCGTCGAGCACGATCACCGGCTGCTCGGGCGCCGGGTTTAGCAGCCAGGCGTCGTGCTGCGCTTCAAGCTGCCGCAAATAGTCCAGCGAGACGGCGACTTCTTCGGCGCGGGCGCGGACCTGCAGGCGCCGGTAGCATTCTTCTGCCGGGGTGCGCAGGTAGAGAATCGCGTCGGGGCGCGGCACCGCCGCCGAAGCGTACTCCCAGAATTGCAGGTAGACGCCCCACTCGGTATCGTCGAGCAGGCCGTGCTCGTACAGGTTCTTGGCAAAGACATAGCGGTCGCAGTAGATCGAACGCTCGAAGACCGAGTTGACGCCGGGCCGGTGCTGAGCCATCGCCCTGGCCCGCGTCACGAACGCCCCGATCTGCATGGTGAACGCCCAGCGCGGCGTGTCGGTGTAGAAACGCTCCAGCAGGTTTGCCGCATACCCCGTCTGCCACTGCGCCAGCGGTTCGGGGACAAACGTAAAGTGTTTGCTGGCGGCCAGCCGCTCACCGAGGGTGGTCTTGCCAGCCGCGATGTTTCCCTCCAGAAGAACCAGCATCCTTCACCCTCTCCGCACGACACGCACGCCGGCGAGAAAGCCTTCCCGCCGGCGGCACAAGCCTGTGAAGCAGCAGACTATCTCTGGTGCGGATTGTACGAGACTCTACGGCGCCCTGCCAGCCGTGTTTTGCGCGCCGGGCTAGCTCTTCGCCTCGCCGGCCTGCCCGACACCGCGTCCGCCGCGCAGGATCGCCAGCTTCACCTCGCCGATCGCGCGCGTCACCTCGATCCCGCGCGGGCAGGCGCTGGTGCAGTTGAAGATCGTCCGGCAGCGCCAGACGCCGTCCGGGTCGGCCATGATCTTCAGACGCTCGTCTGTAGCCTGGTCGCGGTCGTCGAAGATGAAACGGTGCGCCTGGACGATCGCCTGTGGGCCGACGTAGTCGCCATTGGCCCAGAAGCTGGGGCAGGCTGCCGTGCAGCAAGCGCACAGGATGCATTTGGTCGTGTCGTCGTAAAGCGCGCGGGCTTCCGGGCTTTGCAGGCGTTCGCGGCCATCGGCAGGCGGCGGACTGTCGTTGACGAGATAGGGCATCACCTGGCGGAAGTGAGCGAAGAACGGCTCCATATCCACCACCAGGTCCTTGATCACCGGCAGGCCCAGGATCGGCTCGACCTGAATCTTGATGTGGTCGCCTTCGCCCAGGCGCATGACCAGCTCTTTGCAGGCCAGCCGGTTGACGCCGTTGATCCGCATCGCGTCCGAGCCGCAGATGCCGTGCGCGCACGAGCGGCGAAAGGCCAGCGTGCCATCCTGCTCCCACTTAACGCGGTGCAACAGCTCCAGGACGCGGTCGTTCGGCTCGCAGTTGTCGAGTGTATACTCGCCCCAATAGGGCTTCCGGTCTGTTTCCGGGTTAAAACGCCGGATGCGCAGTGTGACCCGCATGGTTGTCCTCTCCGTTGGTGCGCCCTAGTAGACTCGCTCTTTCGGCTTGAAGCGAGGATCTTTCTCGGCGAGCGACATATCGACCGCCTTGCTATGATCGAGCCGGATGCCGCCATCGTCCGTTGGATAGGCGAGGGTGTGGACCAGCCAGTTCTCATCGTCGCGCTGGGGAAAGTCCTCGCGCGAGTGCGCGCCGCGGCTCTCGGTGCGCGCCAGTGCGCTGACCGCCGTCACCTCGGCGATGTCCAGCAGGCAGCCCAGTTCCCAGGCTTCCAGCATATCAGTGTTGAAGCGTTTGCCCCGGTCGTCGATGGCAAGATCGGTCTTGTATTCTTCCTTGAGCCGGCGCACCCCGTCGATCGCCTGCTGGATCCCCTCGGCAGTGCGGAAGACGCCGACATGATCCATCATCAGGTGCTGCATCTCGGAACGAATCTCATACGCTTTGCGCTTGCCGCTGGCCTGGCGGATGCGTTCCAGCTCCGCCGCCACTTCCCCGGCAGGGTCATCCGGCAGAGGCAACCAGTCCGCCCCCCGGCAGTATTCGACCATGTGCATCCCCGACAGCCGCCCGAACACGATCAGGTCGGTCAGGCTGTTGGTCCCCAGCCGGTTCGCGCCGTGGACGCTCACGCAGGCGCATTCACCCGCCGCGTACAGGCCCGGCACGGGCGTGCGCTGCGCGTCGACGATCACGCGCCCGTTAAGGTCGGTCGGGATGCCCCCCATGCCGTAGTGGGCGGTCGGCTGGACCGGCATCGGTTCCTTGACCGGGTCGACGCCCAGATAGGTACGGCACAGCTCCAGAATTTCCGGCAGCTTGGTTTCCAGATATTCGGCGGTGATGCGCCGGTCTTCCCCGGCCTCGGCCAGATAGCGGTTGACCGTTTCGGGCGTGACGTCCAAATGGACGTAGCGACGGCCCTTGATCCCGCGCCCGGCCTGGATCTCCAGGTAGATCGCGCGGGAGATGACGTCGCGGCTGGCGAGGTCCTTGACGTGTGGCGCGTAGCGTTCCATAAAACGCTCGCCCCGGTCGTTGATCAGGACGCCGCCCTCGCCGCGGATGCCTTCCGTCAGCAGGATGCCCATGCGGTAGATGCCGGTGGGATGGAACTGGAAAAACTCCATATCCTGCATCGGAATCCCGCGCCGGAATGTGATGGCGTTGCCGTCGCCGGTGAGTGTGTGCGCGTTGCTGGTCACTTCCCAGACGCGCCCCCATCCGCCGGTGGCGAACAGCACCGCCTTGCTGTGGAAGACATGCAACTCGCCATCGTCGATGTTGACCGCGACCACCCCTGCGACGCCGTCACCACTGCGGATGAGATCCACAACATGATACTCGTCGAAGAAGGTCACGTCGTTCTTGATGCACTGCTGGTAGAGCGTCTGCAAGATCATATGGCCGGTGCGGTCGGCAGCATGGCAGGCACGCCGAACCAGCTTCTCACCAAACCCCGAGGTGTGGCCGCCAAAGCGCCGCTGCGCGATGCGCCCATCGGGCGTGCGGTCGAACGGCAGGCCGAGGTGCTCCAGCTCGATCACTGCGTCGATGGCCTGCTCGGCCAGCAGCAACGCCGCGTCCTGATCGGCCAGATAGTCGCCCCCTTTGACCGTGTCGAAAGCATGGTAAAGCGGGCTGTCTTCTTCCACATTGCCCAGCGCCGCGCCGATGCCCCCCTGCGCGGTCCCGGTGTGCGAGCGGGTGGGGTACAGCTTGCTGATCACAGCCGTCTTGACCCCGCGCGACGCGTACAGCGCCGCCATCAGGCCGGCCCCGCCCGCCCCGACGATCACTGCGTCATACTGATGTTTCTGCATGATGTCCCTCAAAGTGTACGTGGCCCGGCTCAGTGGCCGAAGGTGATGTCAGTTGCTATCTCATACGCCGTTTCGTCGACCCCGGCCAGCAGCGCCGCCGCGCCCAGCACAATCAGCGCTACCATGCCGAACAGGATCGCCCAGTTCAGCGCGCGGTTGACCAGCGGCCGGGCCGCATAGTCGTTGACCACATAGCGCAGCCCGTTGAACCCATGAACCAGCGCCAGCGCCAGCAGGAAGCCGTCGTACACGCGCCAGATCGCCACGCCGGCCACCAGGTAGTCCCAGCGCCGCCCGACGAACTCGACCGCCGTGCCCGTCTCGTTGACATGCGGCGTGCCAATCACCCCGATCCCGTCACCGGTGATGTCGAACACCCCCTGGATGACGTGCATCATCGCCAGATGCCCGAAGACGAGCGGCAGGATCAGCACGCCGGACAGGCGCATGAAGCCCCACAGCGAGGCTTCCAAGCGGCCCGGCAGCCGCACACCGCGATCCCCGCGCGTGACCAGCCCATACAGCCCGGAGAGGACCAGCGCCACGGCGATAATGACGACAAACCCCAGCGCGAACTCCGACATCGTCCCGGCGATCTCGTCCAGCCCGGCGATATCCCGGTCCTCCCGATAGAAATTAACCACATGGCGCAGCATCAACGCGTAAGTCGGGATGAGCACCGCCACCGTCCCGATCACGACGTAGAGCATGGCGCGCGCCTGGTACGCCCACCACGCCGGTTTGTAGTCTAGCACGGCGATGCGCAACCCGTTAAAGGCGTGGTAAACCACGCAGCCGACCAGCGCAAACTCGCCGATGGTGAACAGGGGGGACTGATACTCGCGGATCGCCTGCGCGTATAGCTCGGGGTAGAACGCGGCCCAGGATGTGTCGATCACGTGCAGGACCAGAAACAACAGCGTGCCCAGCCCGGCAACGCGGTGCAGCACCCAGGCCCACTGCCCCACCTTGCCCCGATACCGCAGCGTTTCGGTAACGGTGTAGACCAATGTTGTCATCTCGCAGTTGCCTCCAAGCAGCGGAAAGAAACTCTTGTGGTTGTGCCTATGTTGGGATTGCTCGGAACTGTTGCTCCCTTTGAATACGCCTATGATACGCCGAACTCGCCCGGCGGCCAATCGCGATCGCGGCGGCCGCACCGCATCGCAGCCGGGCACCTGTGCGGCTTTGCACAATTCGTTTGTGCCCAAAATACCATAGTGCTATACTGTATCGCAGAATTTGCCATGTTCAAGCCTGCCGGCTGTGCCTTGCTGTCACACACGGCAGCGCAGGACCGTCCCCCTGGCCTTGCGTGGCAGGTTCTTAGGCATCCCCAACAACGGCTCACACGGTAGACCGGGGTAGCGGCCTGGCTGAATCCGTTTTCCACAGCAGAATTGTTAGGAGTCTCAACTCAATGGCAGAAGAACTGAAAAAGGGGCTTGAGGGTGTCGTTGTCGCCGACACACGACTGAGCAAAGTCTTTGGCGATATTGGCAAGCTGATCTATGTCGGTTACGACATTCGTGACCTTGCCGCGCACGCGTCTTTCGAAGAGGTAGTCTACCTGCTCTGGTATGGCAAGCTGCCGACCCAACCGCAGCTTAACCAGTTGCAGGCGCGTCTGCACGCCGAGGCCGCGCTGCACCCGTCGATTTTGCAGGCGCTCAAGGGTTATCCCACCGGCGCGCATCCGATGGCTGTGCTGCGCACTGCGGTCTCGCAGATCGGCTTGAACGACCCGGACGCCGAAGATAACAGCCAGGACGCGAACTATCGCAAGGCGCTGAGCCTGACAGCCAAGATCCCGACCATTATCGCCGCCTGGGCGCGCATCCGCGCGGGCAAAGAACCGGTCGCCCCGCGCGACGATCTGGGGCTGGCCGCCAATTTCCTGTGGATGTTGCACGGCCACGAGGCGAGCCAGGCCGAGGTGAACGCGCTCAATGTTTACCTGGTGTTGCTGGCCGATCACGGCATGAACGCCAGCACCTTCACCAGCCGCGTGGTAACCAGCACCGAGGGCGATATGTACAGCGCGGTGGTGGCCGCTATCGGCTCGCTGAAGGGACCCAAGCACGGCGGCGCCAACGAGGCCGCGATGCGCATGTTCCGCGAGGTGGCCGAGGCGCCCAGCGTCAAAGAGTGGTTCGAGAGCGAAGTGAAGGGCAAGGGGCGCCGCATCATGGGCATGGGCCACCGCGTCTACAAGGCGCCCGATCCACGCGCAGCGATCCTCAAGCAGCACGCCCAGGCCATCTGTGGGACCTCGGAGAAGTGCGTGCTGTTGGGCGTGGCCGAAGAGCTGGAAGCGCTCGCCCTGGCCGACCCGTATTTCGTCGAGCGCAGCCTGTATGCCAACGTCGATTACTACAGCGCCATCGTGCTCGACGCCATTGGCATCGAGACGGACATGATGACGCCCATGTTCGCCATGTCGCGCATCGCCGGGTGGTCGGCGCACATCATCGAGCAGTGGAACGACAACCGCCTGATCCGCCCGCGCGGCAACTATGTCGGCCCCGTGGATCTGGCCTGGGTGCCGCTCGACGAGCGCCGCGACGACTGACAACCGCCCGCCCTGCACGAACAACCGGCCAGGTTACAGGTACCTGTAGCCTGGCGGTTTTTTCTGGCCCGTGCCGAGCCTGGAGCCGCGTTCCGGAACACAGATGCCCCCATGACCCGCCTGATCTCGCTGGACGAAGCCGCCGCGCTG
>DYEN01000542.1 GCA_020725705.1 Anaerolinea sp. | reverse complement strand
ATCCACGCCAGACCGGACGGCGACGGCGCGCTTTGAGTCGGCGCTGGCTGAGGCGGTGCAGGGGACGCTGACTGCCTGGCCGACCCACACGCCGACCGCGACATTCACGCCGACCGCCAGCCTGACCCCCAGCGCGACCCACACGCCATCGCCCACCCTGACGGCGACCGCCACGGCGAGCGCGACACGGACGCCCACGCCATCCGCCACCGCGACACCGCTGCTGACCGCCACGCCCGATCCGTCCGTGACGGCGGCATTTGAGCGCGCGGTGCGTGCGGCGGTGGAAGCGACTTTGACCGCCTGGCCGACGCCCACCCCGACCGCGACCTGGACACCCTCGGCCACGCTCACTTCGACTGCCACGCTGGCGCCGAGCGCAACATTGACGCCGACGGCGACCCAGACGGCTACCGCGACGGCCAGCCGCACGCCGACCGCGACATTCACCGCGACGGCGACACGCGCGCTGTCCCCCACGCCCGACCTGTCCGCTACGGCAGCGTTCGAACAGGCTGTGCGCGCGGCGGTAGAAGCGACGCTGCGCGCTTTCCCCACCGCCTCACCCACGCCGACCATGCCGGACGCGATCGCAACCGATGTGGCGCGGCGGGCGACTGAGGTGTTCGCCACGCAAGTCGGACGCGCCGTTCAGGCTACACTGACTGCCCTGCCCAGCCCGACACCGCCCGTCACGCCTGCACCTACCGCGACGCTGCTCCTGGTGGTCACCGATACGCCCCAGCCGACGGCTGCATTGCCGCTGCCGGCTGTCACGTCCACGCCACCCGTGACTCCGACCGTGACGGTCACGCCGACGATCCCCGCCGCATTGGCGACGGATCTGGCGCAGACGGCCACCGCCCAGTTCGCGACGGCAACCGCGCGGGCGGCGACGCCGACCGCCCTGCCCAGCCCGACACCGACCCGCCCGCTGCCCACACCGGGCCGGACGCCGGATTGGCGGGCCACCGCGACCGCGCTGGTCGAGGCGGCCACGGCAACGGCACGCGCGCAGGTCTCTCCCATGCCGTCCCCGGCGCCGGATTACCCGGCCACGGCGACCGCCATCGTCGGCGCAGCGACCGCCACCGCACGGGCACAGGCATCGCCGACAACGCCCACGCGGGCCACTCCCACCCCGGCCCCGGCGATCACCGTGTTCGTCACGCCGCTGCCCTCGCCCACGTTCCCACCCACGCCGACCCGTGACCTGGGCGCGACTGCTACGGCCATTGTGCGGGCGGCAACCGCCACTGCCGCCGCGTCGGAGCTTGCCGCCGGCGTCTACAGCGACCCGGTTACGGGCCTGACGTTCCCGGTGCCGGACGGATGGCGTGCGCCGGTTCGCCTCAACCCGAACACCATCTATCTGACCGACGGAACGGCGCAGGTTTTCATCTATCACGGCGACGCGGCCTACTTCGAGCGGGCGTGGAGCCTCTCGCCTGAGGTCGAAGACCTGGCCGATGCAGTGAGCGCGCTCGCCGAGGCGCGCGGTTTCGAGCCGGCGCCGCTGCTCGACGAGCGCCTCGAGGGGCGCGCCGGGGTCATGCTGCGTGATATTCCGCCGATGAGAGGTGCGCTGTATCTGCTGCGCGGCGAAGATGGCTGGCTGCTGGTGTCGGCCAGCGCGCCGGCGGACGACTTTGACGCCTATCGCGTTGCCGTGTTTGACCGTATGCCCGCGCTGCTGCTCGGCTTCGACACCGCCCTGCCCGCGCGGACGGCAACACCCCTGCCGCGTACCCCAACGCCAACCCCTGTGCTGACCTTCGCGCCATATGAGAGCCAGGCGCTCGGCATCGAGTTCCTGGCGCCCGCCGACTGGACGGTCTGGGTCGATGAAGCCGCTCAGAATGGGGTGCGCGCGGTGTTCTTCTTCTCCGATGCGGCCGATACCGGCAGTGTGGACGTCGTGCCGCAAGCCCCGGCGATCGGACTGGTGCGGGGCAGCACAACGGACTTCCCGCAGGCCGCCGAGCACGCGTCGCCGGAAGCGTTTCTGCGCGATGAGATGTTGATCGAGCCGGACACCATCACACCGTTCGAGGCGGATAACCTGCCCGCTGCGCGCGGGGTCGATGAAACGAGCCAGCCGGGCGCCAGCGCAGTCGTCTACGTGCTGCAGCTTGACGCGCAGACCTGGCTGGTGGGGGTGCTGATCGTGCCCGACGAAACCGGCGATCTGGCCGACCTGGACGAACGTGTGATGCAGCCGCTCGTGCGCTCGATCCGCCCGCTCGAGCTGCCCGGCCCCACGCCGACCGCGCGTCCCGTCACACCGCTGCCCACGCCGACTGTGCCGGTCGGACCGGTCACGCCGACGCACCCCGCGCCCAGTCCGACCCCGACACTGGCGCCCGTCACGCTTGAGCTGCTGCCCGATGAAACCCTGGCGCTGATGTATCGGGCGCCGTCCAACTGGACGCGCCATGTCTACGCCGAGCTGGACCAGATCGAGCAGGGGCTGCGCGTGACGTTTTTCTATTCGTCTGCCGCCGATATCGCAGACGACATTCCCGAGCCGGCGGCGCCCGCGCTGTTCCTCATGCGGATCGACTTGACCCGTGTCCCCGCAGAGGGCATACGCTACGACACGCCGGCGGTGTTCCTGCGAGACTTCGGCGGCCTGGCATCCGCTGATGTCGAACCCTACGATCGCGCCGATTTCCCCGCCGCGCGCGGGATCAGCACCACCAACGCCAGCAACGCGGTGCTCTATGGGTTGCAGATCGGCCCGGCGGAGTGGGTGCTGGTTGCGCTGGTGGTCCCAACCGGCTATGATCTGCCCGCGCTCGATGAGATGCTGGCTCAACCGCTGGTTCGTTCGCTGGGGCTGCTTGAAGCGGCTGCCCCGACTGCCACGCCCGATCTGCTGCCGACGCTGACCCCACTGCCGACCTACACCCCGCTCCCAACGTACACGCCGCAGCCGACCTATACGCCGCGTCCCTGACAGGCGCGCGCTTGCCTGCCACCCGATCCCCGTAAGGGACCGCCCGGGCCGGGTGTGCTCCCGGCCGGCTCTGGTTTTTCACAGTCGTTCCGTTTACACTAGCCGCGCTGCCAGGGCCGCGCTCCCCCGGTCGGGCTGGCAGCGAATCATCATCCGGCGATGGGATCGCCGCTGTCATGAGGAGATTTCTATGGCACAATCCCCCCACTCTCCACCCCTTCAGCCTGTGCTGGTGACCGATGCAGGCTGTGACCTGCCCCCTGTGGAGTTCGACCGCTACGGGATACACGTCGCGCCGCTGACCATTCTGTTCGGCAACGAGAGTTATCGCAGCGGGATCGACATCACCCACGAGCAGTTCTACGCGCGGCTGGCGCAAGGCGATGTGCATCCCTCAACCTCTCAGCCGACCGTGCCCGAATTCGTGGACCTGTACCGCGAGATCGGGGCGCGGGGCGCGCCGATCCTGTCGATCCATATCAGCGAAGGGCTGAGCGGCACGGTGAACGTCGCGCGCCAAGCCGCGCAGCAACTGCCTGAGTTGGACATCACCGTTCACGACAGCGGGACGCTGAGCGCGGCCACCGGCTTCCAGGTGCTGGTCGCGGCACGGGCGATCGAAGCGGGGTATCCGGTGGTGGACATCATCCCGTTACTGAAGCAGACACACGAGGTCACCAACCTGCTGTTCACCGTCGAAGACCTGACCTACCTGCATCGCGGCGGGCGGATCGGCGGGGTGCGCTACCAGGTCGGGCAGCTTCTGAACATCAAGCCGATTGTGACGGTCGAGAAGCGCGGGCCAAAAGCCGGGACGTACATTCAGGCGGGCCGGGCGCGCAGCCTGGCGAAAGCGGGTGATATCTTCATCGAGCGCGCCGCCGAGGTTGCCGGTCCGGCGGGCAAGCTGCGGGCTGTTGCCGTCTATGGCAACGATCCGACCCTGGCCGTGCAGATGATCGCGCGGTTGAAAAGCGAGTTCGATATGGTCTACGCTGCCGCCATCCCGACCGCGCCGGTGCTGGGCGTGCATGTCGGGCCGGGCGCGCTCGGCCTGATCTACGCGCCGGGCGACTGGCCGGTTTAGCGGGCAGCCCGGTTGCCACGCGCCGAACGAGTGTGCTAAAATCAGCGATGGAATGGGCCGCAGCAGGAGATGGTCGCATGGAGCTGCAAAACGGCGGTGTAGCCGAGAACGCCGATGCACCGGTTGAGGAACGGCTGGCGCGGTTGATCGAGAACCTGTCGTCCTACATCGAGTACTATCACGGCGGCTCGGTGAAGCTGGTGTCGTTCGACGGAAAAGTCGCGCGGGTCGAGTTTGGCGGCGCGTGCGAAGGCTGCCCGCTTTCGCTGAATACGCTGCACGGCTGGATCGCCGGGACGATCCGTCAGTTCTTTCCCGATGTGGTGATCGAAGAAGCGCCGCGCCCGGCGCCCTAGACACCCCCTCTCCGACCGATCCGGGCGCTCTGCCGGTGGCAGGGCGTCTCTTTGTTATCCGTCCTGGTTGGCATCCCGCGAACATCCACAGCATAGACGAGGACAACATGAAAAACTGGGCGATCTTCTGGCTGTTGGGCCTGGTGTGGGGTTCTTCTTTTCTGCTGATCAAGGTGGCGGTGGGCGAGCTTGGACCGCTGCCGCTCGTTTCGGTGCGGATCGGGCTGGCGGCGATCTTCATGGCCGCCTTTCTGGCCTTGACCGGGCGGCGCCTGCCCTCGGCGCGGCAGGAGCGGCTGGCGCTGCTGTTTGTCGGCGTGATGAACACCGCCGTCCCGTTCACGCTGATCACCTGGGGAGAGCAGACGATCGACAGCGGGCTGGCGACTGTGCTGAATGCGACCGTCCCGTTGTGGACGCTCGTTTTCGCGCATGTCGCGCTGGCCGACGAGCGTTTCTCGCCGCAAAAGCTGATCGGCCTGTTGGTGGGGTTCGGCGGCGTGGCGCTGCTGGCGAGCCGTGGCAACGGGTCCGGCGCGGCGAATTCGCTGGCCGGGCAGCTTGCCGTGCTGCTCGCCTCGGCCTTCTACGCGATCTCGGCGGTGGTTATCCGGCGCTATCTGCGCGCGGTCGAGCCGCTGACCATCGCGGGAAGCTCGCTGATCATCGGCGGGTTTGTGGTCGTCGGGGCGACGCTGGCGGTGGTGCGCCCGCTGCCCGCGCTGGCGTCTCTGAGCGGGACAACCGTCGCGGCGGTGCTGACCCTGGCGCTGCTCAACACCGTCTTCGCTTACTTCCTGTTCTATCACCTGATCGACACCTGGGGCGCCACCCGCACCACACTGGTGACGTATGTCATGCCGCCGGTTGGCGTGACGCTCGGCTGGCTGTTTCTGGACGAGCGCGTCGATTGGAAGATCGTGGCCGGCGCGGCGCTGATCCTGGGCGGGATCGTGGCGGTGAACTGGCGCCGCGCGCCGTCCCCCGTCCCGTCCCCTGCAGCCGAAGTAGCCTCGCCCGCCTGCGACTGAGCGCCCGCTGCCGGGTACGCTATAATACCCGGTGTGAGCATCGCGTGGTCAGAAGCAGACGTGTGAGTGTGTTATGTCTGAGGTGCTGATTGCTGCATTGCTGGGCCTGAGCGCGTGGGGGGTGGCGGCGGGCATCCGCGCCGATCGCCGCAACCGCGCCGCGCGCCGCTTGGTGGGCCGGCTTCGGGCCGAGCGTGACCCGCTGTACTGCGCCGCGTCGGGCGCGACGTGGTTTCAGGCCGAAACGATCAACGGGCCGCGCTCGGCGCGCCACCCCTTCGTGGTCGAGGTGAGCAGCGATCGTCTGGCGCTTTATCCGGTGGCCCGTGACGAGCAGGCGCCCGTAATCGTGCGACGCGAACAGCTTCGCTGGTTTGGGCGCCCGCGCAAATACACCCCAAACGTCAATGAGATCTGGCTGCACGCCGAGATCGACGGCGAGTGGCGCCTGATCCGGCTGCGCCTGTTCCAGACGCAGATGCGCGCGCTGGTGCGGGCGCTCAAGGCGCTGGCGACGGACGAGCACAACGCCGCGTACCGGCGCCGTCGGCCCTACGTGCATCACGGCCCGGTGGCGGCGCGCCCGGCGGAGCAGGATATGCTCGGCGCGTGGACCCTGGGCGACCCGCTGGCGCTGTACCTGACGCCCCTGCATCTCGTCGTGCTGAGCGGCAGCCGGGTCGCGCGCGCGATCCCGCTGGCGCAGATCCAGGCCATCGCGGCTGTCCAACGCCTGGACGCGCCCGACGAAGCGGGGCTGGTGCGCTTCCAGGTGGGCGACGAGTCACTGGCCTTCGCCGTGGACGACTATGAGCGTTTCGCGGCGCTGTTGGGCGAGGCGGCTCGCCGCACGCTGGAAGACCCGGTCGAATGGCAGCGCAAGAAGAAGCCCAGCGAGGATGACGACTGGGAAGACGAGGTGTAGCCCGCAAAAGACAGCCGAGAACAGCCAAGAACGGCAGAGAGCAGCAAAGAGCGGCAAAGAACAAAAAAGCAGCAGGATTGCGGTCCCGCTGCTTTTTGCTGCTCGATGGCTGCTTTTCGCTATTGCTTAGGGCATAGTCAGCACGGTGCGGATGCGCTCGACCGCCCAGTCGATCTCGTCCCGCGTGATGATCAGCGGGGGCGCGAAACGGATGATGTGCTGGTGTGTCTCTTTGGCGAGGATGCCCTGTTCCTGCAACGCCTCGCAGAAGCGCCGCGCGCCGCCGGCTTCGGGCTTCAGCTCCACGCCGATCATCAGCCCGCGGCCACGCACTTCCTTAACGTGCGGGCTGGTGATCTCGGCGAGCCGGTCCTGGAAGTATTCGCCCATCTCTGCCGCGTTGGCGATCATATCTTCGTCGATCAGCACGTGCAGCGCGGCTCGCGCCACCGCCGCCGCCAGCGGGTTGCCGCCAAAGGTGCTGCCGTGGTCGCCGGGGCGGAAGACGCCCAGGACCTCGCGGCTCGACAGCACCGCCGAGACAGGATAGAAGCCGCCGGACAGCGCCTTGCCGATGGTGACCACGTCCGGACGGACGCCCTCGTGATCGCAGGCGAACAACTTGCCGGTGCGCCCCAGCCCGGTCTGGATCTCGTCCGCGATGAACAGGACATTGTGGCGGGTGCAGATGTCGCGCACGCGGCGCAGATAGCCCCTGGGCGGCACGATCACGCCGCCCTCGCCCTGAATCGGCTCGACGATGAAGGCGACGGTGTTGGGCGTAATCGCGGCTTCCAGCGCGTCCGCGTCACCGTAGGGGATCACCTTGAAGCCGGGTGTGAAAGGGCCAAACCCGGCGCGGTACTGCGGATCGGAGCTAAAGCTGATGATGGTGATGGTGCGGCCCGCGAAGTTGCCCGCGCAGGCGATGATCTCGGCTTGCCCGTCCGGCACGCCTTTGACCTCGTAGCCCCATTTGCGCGCCGCCTTGAGCGCGGTCTCGACTGCTTCCGCGCCGGTGTTCATCGGCAGAGCCATCTCGTAGCCTGTCAGCTCGCACAGATCGCGGTAGAACAGGCCGAGCTGGTCGTTGCGGAAGGCGCGGCTGGTCAGCGTCAGACGCTCGGCCTGCTCGATCAGCGCGGCGCGGATGCGCGGGTGGGCATGCCCCTGGTTCACCGCGCTGTACGCGCTCAGGCAGTCGAGGTAGCGGTTGCCCTCGACATCCCACACCCACACGCCCTCACCCCGGCTTAGCACCACATCGAGGGGTTTATAGTTGTGTGCTCCGTAAAGTTCTTCTAAGGCAATAAGCTCTTCGGATGATAGTTGCTCGCTGAGGTTCTCCATAACCTATCCTTTGAACACAGTCGACGATTTAGCCAGGCAGTGCGATCACGTCGACATGATCGCTGCCTGCCTGGGCAGGCGTGAGCTGCCAGTCGAACGGGGCGCGGCGCCCGTGGCGTTCGAGCGTTTGGCAGGTAAACCCAAGCTGACGCAGAAGATCGAATGTTTCGGCAGCGACATCGCCCGGCGTGGTGAAGCTGTATTCAAACACGATCGCTGGCCGGAAGCGCGCCAGAGACTCGCGCGCACCCAGCAAAGCGTTGCAGTCGCTGCCTTCGATATCGATCTTGATCACATCCAGGCGGGGCCAGGCGCGCGCCGCGATGATCGCGTCGATCGTGGTCGCGTCTTGCTCCAGGTGCGCCACTGCCTGCCCGGCCCGCTCGGCCACCAGCGATGACTTACCCGGACTGGACGACACGTAAAAGGTGACCGGACCGGCCCGGCGGTCAACGGGTTGCTCGATCACCTCAACGTGAGCGAACCCGTTCAGCGCGACGTTGTGCCGGGTGTGCGCCGCCATGGCCGGGTTCGCTTCGCAGGCGACGACGCGCCCTTCCGGCCCGGTCCAGCTTGCCAGCATGACCGTGTAGTAGCCCAGGTTCGCGCCGATATCCAGGCAGTACCCGGCACGCGGCGTGTGGGTGCGTAGCGCGTGCGTGACGGCAGGCTGATAGTTGCCGGAGAATAGCAGCCAGCGCTGAGCCGGCTCGCGGCTGTCCACCGCCAGGCGGGCGCCGCCGGGCAGCCGGATCACGCCCTGGTAATGCGGCAGCCAGCGATCCAGCAGCGCGGCGAGGCGTGTCAGCCCGCGCAGCGGGCGCTGCGGCTGTGCCGCCTGGAGCCGGCGCGTTCCGGTGGCGATCACCGGAACGGGATTGAGCCTGGCAAACCACGAAGCCGTTTCACGCATTTCGGCCCGATCTCCCTGTCCTTCGATTATAGCGCCTTGGGCAGACCACGCGCAGACCATATAGAACCGCGCGCGTTGCCGCTCGGCTGCACACCCGATCAATTTGCCTGGATGGAGGCGCTGGCGTACACTAACCGGGCGAGCCTGTGCCCTGCGCGCCCGAACGGAGAGCGTCATGGTTCCGGTGCCCAATCCCTATAATCCCCTGGAGCCGGTTGAAAATCCCGCCTGGTTTTTTGGCCGCGAAGAGGCGTTCGCCTTCTTCCGCCAGCATCTGGTGGGGATGCCGCTAGATCGGGCGTTGGTGCTGATCGGGCGGCGCGGGCTGGGCAAAAGCTCGCTGCTGCGGCAGCTTCAACGTCACATCGACGAAAGCTACCGCATCTGCGTGATCGACTTGAATCTGGTCGATCTGCGCGGCGAAGAGGGCTTTTTCGCGGCCCTGGTGGACGAGATTCGCGCCACCCTGGAAGCTGCCGAGGTTAGCACCTATCGCCTGCCGGATTGGCCGCCGGACGGCGAGCTGGCACTCGACCGCCGCGCGTGGTTCCGCGAGGTCTATCTGGACATCGCGCTGTCGGCCCTGCGCCACCGTCACCTGGTCATCGCGCTCGATGACGCGCACCTGTTGCTGGACGCCGCCGACAAAGGCACGCTTCCCGCCGACTTCACCGACTATCTGGCCGCGCTCCAGGCGGCGCACGAGCGGCTGGACTTCATCTTTGCGCTCGATATCAGCCACGAAGATCGCGCGCTGACGATCCCCCTGCTGGCCGATCCGGCGTTGCACTTTCGCCTGTCCGAGCTGGCGCCCGAAGACGCCGAGCGCATCGTGCGCGAGCCGGTCGCCGCGCTCTACAGCTTCGACGAAGGGCTGGTGCCGCGCATTCTGGCGCTGGCGGACGGGCATCCTTTCCTGCTGACGTCGATCTGCCGGCTGATCTTCCGCCGCTCGGAAGAACGCCACCATACCGGATCGATCATGGAACTGGATCTGATCGCGATCTATCCGGCGGCGCTGGAGCAGGCCGGCGATATCCTGCGGCCGCTGTGGCGCGACGCGTCGCAGAACGAGCGGCTGACCCTGACCGCGCTGGCGCGTCTGACGGGCGAAGACGGCGGGCCGCCGGTGGCTTTCGACGCACTCCACGCGGCGGTGAACGCTCTCGGCTACGAGGTGAGCAAAACACAGCTCGCCTCGGCTCTGCGCAGCCTGGACTACAAGGGACTGGTACGGATGGATGCCAGCGGGCGCTACGCCTTCCCCGCGCTGCTGATCCCGCGCTGGCTGTACGCCAATACCGAGATTCCCGTTCCGGCGACGCCGGACGAAACGGTCCGGAACTGGGGACGCCCTGCGCTGGTGGTGCTGGGGGGAATCGCGCTGGTCGGAATCATCGGCGCTGCCGCGCTGTCTGGCGTGTTGGGTGGGGGCAGAGGCGACGACACCCCTGCCGGTGCGCCTGGGTCGCCGACCGCGACGTTGTCGTTAAACCTTGAGGCGACGCGCCGGGCGGCGTTCGCCACGCAGACCGAGCAGGCCCGCCCGACCGACACACCTCAGCCAAGCGACACGCCGCTGCCGAGCGCCACCCCGACGGCGACACCCAGCATGACGCCATCCCCTACCCCAACGCGCACTGCCACGCCGACCGATACCCCCTCGCCGACCAACACGCCGCGTCCCAGTGCCACGCCGACGCGCACGCCCACCCCCACGCCCTCGCGGACGCCGTCGCCCAGCCCCACCCGCACGCTGAGCGCCATCCAGCGCGCTATGACCGCCACAGCCGAGGCGCCGGTCAGGCTGCCGACAAACACACTGCGCCCCTCGCCCATCCCGACACTCGATCCGGGCGGCTAGTCCACCGGCTGCGGCGCCTTCCGCGATCTGATAACCGGCCTCTTGCGGCAGGGTCACCGTCTCAAGTTAAAAACTCATAAAAAAACACCCCGAATACTAGGCCAAGCCCTTAAAATAGAACATAATGGAAATTAATCACTCAAACCGGTGCACTGCCGGTCATTTTCCGGTTCCTATTCTTTCGCCACCCGTACCCGTAATAACCTGCGGCCTTTGATTGTTGCTCACCCAAACACGCGCTGCAGGAACTAGCCACCGGAGTCTGTGAAAGGGATGTTCCATGTCGCTGATTAACCGCTATCTGTCTCGCTCGGCTGCCCAATGGGGAATCTCGCCTAACGCCGCCCGATGGTTGTTCTGGGCGCCGGTGGTGGTGAGTGTTCTCCTGCCCATCCTGCGGCTTGACAAGCGCATCTGGCGCGCCGTCTTGCGGGAAGATGGGCCGATTGAATGGGCGACCGCCATGCTCTTTGCGGTGGCGTTTGTAGCCGGGCTGGGGGCCGCGCTTGCGCTTTTCAAGTCGCGGCGGCGCTGGGAAGCAGCGCTCTATCTTGCCTTTGCCCTGGTTATGTTCTTCTGCGCGGGCGAAGAGATCTCGTGGGGCCAGCGCATTCTGGGTTTCGAGACGCCGGACGCGCTCCGCGAGATCAACAGGCAGGACGAGTTTACGCTGCACAACATCGGCCAATCGCTCGACGTATTCAAGTTCCTGATGTTCGTCGGCGGGGGGATCGGCGCTGCGGCTTATCTGGCCAACCAACGGCTGCGGATTCAGCGTTTTTGGGCAGACGGTGAGTATTTGATCATCCCGCCTTTCTTCGTCGCGTCCGCGTTCTTCCTGATGTTCGCCTTCCGGCTGTTCCGCTACATCTTCTTCCCGAATTACCAGTACACACTCACCACATACGGCGAGTGGATCGAGTTCGCCTTCGCCTACGGCTTTGGCGTGTTTGCCATACTGGTCTACCGCTACGTCACCGCGCCGCGCCAGGTCGTGGTTGAAGCGCCGGTTCAGGTTCGGACCACCTGAAGCCGTGCCGGCCCTGACGAACCGCAGGGCACACAAGCACAAAAAACCGTGGGGTTTCCACGGTTTTTTGGATCGGGCGCCGGGATCGGAAGGTTATTCACGTGCCAAGCGGACCTGCCCCGGCAGCACGTTCGCCAGCAGGATCACGCCGCCCGCGTCGGCGGTCATGACGCGCGTCTGGCTGCCTTCGAGCGTCAGCAGATAGGCGGCGCCCGGCTCCAGGCCGGTGACCAGCGTGTGCTCGATCCCCGGCGCGATGGGGAAGGCTGCCTGGCTGAGGCCGGCGCCGTCTCCGGCGGTCGTCGCGAATAAGACCTGGCGCGTGCCCAGCGCCACGCCGCGCACGTTCTCGCCCAGGACGAGCGTGCCTGCCGGCGGTACGGGCGCGTCTGCCGCCTGCGCGACGAGCGCGGTCAGGAACCACGTGTCGAGCTGCGGCGTGCCCGGCGTCACTTCCAGCCGGAAGGGGCCATAGGGCCGGTCTTCGGTCGTGCTGCGCGCCGGGCTGCCGAACGCCTGATTGACGGTCTGCCCGCCGACCTCGTAGCCGCGGGCGATCGTGACCCGGCTGTTGGGCAGCAGGTTTTGCAGGTAGAGGGTGCTGCCTCCGGCCAGGACGCGGTAGAACAGGCCGAACGGCTGCGGCTCTGCCTCGAAGTGCACCACCGTCAGCGGCGTGTAGCTCGCGTCCGTCGTCACGACGCGATCCGCCACAATGACCAGGTCCGGCCGCCAGTAGATGAACTCGCGCAGCACCAGGCGGGCTTTCGGCGCGTTATCCGGCGTGGCGTAGAAGGTGCTGTTGTAGGCCCCGGTAATATCGGCGCGCAGATAAGTCGCTTCGCCGATCTCGCTGGTGCGCGTGAGCGAGCCGGTATCGTAGGGGCGCCAGTTGGCGATCAGGTCATCGAGGTTGACCGGCCCGGCGGGGTACGGTGCCATGCTGCGCTGGCCGCAGTCGTTGAGCCACACGGCGCGCTCGGCGTTCGGGCGGATGCCGTCGAATGTCTCGGCCAGGTCGCAGATCAGGATCGCGTTGGCGGCGATGGTCCGCGCCGTCCAGTTGGCGTCGTGATCGGAGTCGGCGCGGTCGGTGGTCAGCCCGCT
>DYEN01000541.1 GCA_020725705.1 Anaerolinea sp. | reverse complement strand
TCCCTCGCGCTTTGGCAAGGCCGGTTTCAAGCGCATCCGCCTGGCGGTCAGCTATTTCTTTCTGACCCTGGGCGCGTGCTTTATGCTGTTCCCGCTGCTGTGGATGCTCTCGGCCAGCTTTAAGCCCGAGTGGCAGATCTTCACCCGCCCGCCGATCTGGATCCCGCAGGAGTGGATCCAGGAGCCGGCCGGGAATGAGAACACGGGCATCAACACCTATACCGTCAAGCGCGGCGGCGAAGACACCGCCGTGATCCGCCTGGGCCGGCGGCGCTACACCACCGTTGCCAGCGTCAGCGACCTGGAGCAACACATGATCGCCGTGCCTCAGGATCAGCTCAGTTCCGCGTCGTTACGGGAAGTGGGCGAGGCCGGTGTGCCGCTCAACGTGCGCGTGTGGACCAGCCCCGAGGGCCGCCGCGAGGTCGTGGCGGTGGGCCGCGCCGGGGACGATCTGGCGGTGGTCGAGGTTGATAAGCTGACCAGCGCGCACGTCCTGCCGCTGACCGTGATCCGCGCCGCCAAACGCGCCAACGTCACCGTGCAGGAAGTCCCGCTGCAGGCGCGCGAGATGGACGTGGATGGCGTCCGTCAGGTGCTGGTGGAGCTGGGACCGGAAAGCGAGCTGGTGGTCGTCTCGACGCCGGACGTGGCCGAGCACGCTATTCTGGCCGGCAAGGATGAGGTCCGGCCCGCCGGGGCCGTTGCCGTCGGCTCGACCGAACTCGATGTGTACACCATCGCCGGAGATGAATCGGGAACGGAGTACGTGCGCGTCAGCGACGAAAGCTGGCAGCCGGTCCTGGAGCTGGAAACCGTGCTGGACCACGCCTTCACCGTGCCAAACAGCGACCTCACGCCGCTGGACGAGCCATACACCGGCAAATATTTCACCCTCAGCCGTTTCACCGTCCAGGCTGAGGACGGCGAGCCGCGAGAAGTTGTCGGGCTGCTGCCCGGCTCCAGCGAGACGATTGTGCTTCCTGTCGAGTACGCTGACGGTATCCGCATCGGGCCGCTGGCGAAGCTGACGCAGGATCAGACCTCGATGCGCATCCGCGGCGGCGGGGTGGTTCGCGTCAAGCGCGGCTTTGAAGAATTCGGCCATATCCTCGACGT
>DYEN01000540.1 GCA_020725705.1 Anaerolinea sp. | reverse complement strand
GGCGGTTCGGCGCTGATGACGCTGCCGGTCGAGGGAGTGTCGCTGGCGGACATGCAGGCGCTGACCGAAGCTCTGCTGCGTTCGGGCGCGCCGATTACTGCGCTGAACACGGTGCGCAAGCATCTCTCGCAGGTCAAAGGCGGCCAGCTTGCTCGTTGGGCGCACCCGGCGACGCTGATCACGCTGATCGTCTCGGACGTGGTCGGCAGTCCGCTGGACGTCATCGCGTCTGGTCCCACTGTGCCCGATCCGACCACGGCGGCGGACGCGCGCGCCGTTCTGCAGCGGTATAGGGTGTGGAACGACGCGCCCGAGTCCATCCGGCGGCATCTGGATATGGCGGCTGCCGGTCAGAGACCTGACACGCCGAAACCGGGCGATCCGGCCTTTGAGCGTGTGCAGAACGTGATCGTTGCGGATAACTCGCGCGCTGCCGAGTCCGCGGTAGCGCAGGCGCAGTCGCTGAGGCTGAATGCGATGATCGCGACGACCTATCTCGAAGGCGAGGCGCGCGAAGTGGCGCGGGTGCTGGCCGGGATCGGGCGGGAAATCGCGACCTACGGGCGCCCGGTTGGGCGTCCGGCGTGCGTGCTGTTCGGCGGCGAGACGACCGTCACCGTGCGCGGCACGGGCCGGGGCGGTCGCAATCAGGAGCTGGCGCTGGCGGCGGCGCTGGCGCTGGCCGGGACCAGCGACATCCTGCTGGCGAGCCTGGCGACGGATGGGACCGACGGCCCCACCGACGCCGCGGGCGGTCTGGTCGATGGGGGGACGGTGGCCCGCGCCGAAGGACTCGGGTTGTCCGCCCAGGCGGCGCTCGACAATAACGACGCCTACACCCTGCTGACGGCCACCGGCGATCTGCTGGTGACCGGGCCGACCAATACCAACGTTAACGATCTGATTGCGCTGTTCGTCTGGTGAAGACGCGCTAGAAGAATTTGACAATGATATCTTCGATGACATTCGCCGCGTCCGCGATGCGCTGCGAGGCGTGAAAGAGGTGGCGGTAGACCTCGCGCAGCTTCATCATCGTGACCAGATTGTCCAGGTCTTTTGGCTTGCGAAACAGGTCGGCCAGCGCTTGCGCGTAGAGCATCTCGATGGTGTTGTCGACCGCGCGGGCGCGGATGGCGTGCATCGAGGCGACGCTGGGGTGCTCGGGCAGGCGGTCCATAGCCAGCTTCAGCTCTTCGGCGCCAGACGCGAGCAAACGCGCCATCTCGTTGAGGTAGGTATTCGACTCCACCCCCAGGATATCCATCTCATTGACGCTCGCCCAGAACTCGTCGAGCACGTCATCGAGCGAGCGCGAGAGCACCTGAATGTCCTTGCGGTCGAACGGGGTTGCGAAGGTCCGGTTGAGTTCGGCAACCAGGATGCGGTGCACCTCGTCGGCTTCTTTTTCCAGACGCCGGATTGCGTGTGCGCCTTTGCGGCCCGGTCGTTCCATGTAGCTGGTCAGCGCGTCGCCGGCCCGTACGGTGATCTGTGTCTGTTCGCGCAGGCGTTCCAGAAACCGGTCGGGGCGATGCTGGAAGTACTGCTTGACGCGCGATGGAAACGCCAGCACGGCGTTGATGAAGCCAGCGAACATCGGTTACCTCGTGGCCGCAGACGGTCGCAGGATGACAGGTTTGCTGCTGCCCGAGAGCGCGGATAGGGTGGGTGGGCAGCACTACGCACCGGTGCCCAGCCGCCGGGATCCGGGGCCGAAGCCTGCGCGCGGCGGGCATGCCGTCATTCATATACCCTGCTTCGAACGAAAAATCAAGCGCGGCGCATCAGGCGGGCGCAGGGCAGACGCCAGGGCGGATAGGTCGTATGTCCCCTGCTGCCTGCGCTACAATCTGGTTACAATCTGACTAAATGAAGCCTGTAGGTTAGGCACAGCTCAAAGTGAGGAGAGACCATGAAAACATCACGCAGCCTGTGGGTGGTGGCGCTGGTGATCGCGCTGGCGGGCAGTGCGTTTCTGGCCCTGCGCGGCGCACCCGCCGTCGCCCAGGACGATGAGGGACCGGGGCTGATCGTCTACGCCTCGGACGAGATGGGCAACTATGATATCTTCACGCTGGACCCGGACACGGGCGAGATCGTGCAGCTCACCGACGATCCGGCCACCGATACCCACCCGATGTGGTCCCCGGATGGCGAGCGGATCGTCTTCAGCTCGGACCGGGACGGCGACTTCGAAATCTATATCATGAACGCCGACGGCTCCGATGTGCAGCAGCTTACGCGCAACGACGCAAGCGATGTGGAGCCTCGCTGGCAGCCCAACGGCGAG
>DYEN01000539.1 GCA_020725705.1 Anaerolinea sp. | reverse complement strand
TCGTCGCAGATTGGAACGGTGAAGCGGCGGGCTTCATCACATGTCTGCTCGACGGCCCGCACGGCGAGATCGATCTATTCGGCGTCGGCGAGGCCGCGCGCGGGCAGGGGCTTGGGACGGCGCTGGTGGAACATGCCCTGCAGTGGTTCGCCGCCGGGGGAGCCAGACGCGTCTCCGTGGTTACGCAAGGGCGCAACATCGCCGCCCAACGCCTGTACCAACACTGCGGCTTCGCAACTGCCGCGCTGCAATTGTGGTATCACCGCTGGTTTTCAGCGGAAGATTCGTGAAGCGCAGCGCCTGCACTCAAGGCGTTTTCTCATCCGGCCTGATGGACCGGTGAGCCACTCCCGGCGATGTACCAGTCAATCCACAGTAATCCTTCTCGCGAAAGAATCATGAGCGATCTGGCCCGGCACAAACGCTTGATTTCATGGCTGGCCCTGCTGATGCTGTGCAGCGCGATTCTGCTACCGGTCCTGGTGTGGGCATCCGGCTCAAGCGTGATCGACCGGCAGATCAGCGGGATGCACCTCACCCTCTCGGCCAGCGCGCGGTTGGTTCTACCGGGCTTCTGCGCGACCGTGCGTTGGGACGTGCGCGGTGCGGAACAGGTCATGCTTAACGAGGACCCGGTCACGCCGCGGGGCGAGTGGGAAGTTTGCCCCAAAACAAGCACCGGTTACCGCCTGACCGCTCAGCGTGAGGACGGCGTTCAGGTGCGCGAGAGCGTGTTTGTGCGGGTGCTGTTCACCACCGCCAATACCCGCCTGCTGGGCGCTCTGGTTGCACTCTATTTCGCCGGCGCCGTGCTGGCCGTCAGCTTTATCGGCGACCTTCCCATCCTCAGCCCGCGGCTGTGGCAGGCACGCCGTGCCGGGATGAAAACCGGCGTCGCCTTTGTCCGGTGGGTGCGCGCGCACCTGCGGCGGACGGATATTCGCCACGACATTGAACATCTCACAGCACTGGCGGCGTTGACGAGTTTGCCACTGCTGTTCTTAAGAAGCATAAGCTGGGAACATCCCGTCCTGATCGCTGCAATCTTCGTTGCCGGGGATGTGGCGGTGGTGATCCACTGGGTGCGCCGCGCCCCGCCTGACGTCGTGATGCCGCTCCGCGCGCGTCCTGGCCGGCTGATCGCAGCCGGGACGCTGCTGGCGTTCACCGCCGCGCTGGGCTTCTACATCCCCATGCGCGACCAGTTCTGGATGGGTGGCGACGAAATCCGCGTGCTGCAAGACGCGATTGAGCGCTGGTCGTCGGTTCCGGTCTTCGACCAGATGCAGGGCCGCCCGCTGACGCCGTTGGTCGCCATCCTGGTCGGCTACCTGACGCCGGATAACATCTTCGGCTTTCTGTGGATAGCCGTTGCGCTGCGGTTTCTCAGCGGCGTGCTGGTCTTCGGCATCGTGCGGCTGTTGCTGCCGCATTATCTGCTTCTGGCGCTGGCTGCCGGGCTGCTGTTCGTGATCAACCCGTCCGAGCCGACGCGGTTTGCCGCGGTGCACATGCAGGGCTACAACGGCATCGTGTTTCTGTCGCTCCTGGGATTGTATCTTTACATCCGGTCGGCCAAGACCGGGCACCGGCCCCTGCTGGCACTCGCGTGTCTGGTGCTGCTGGCGAGCGTCCTGGTGGGTGAGGTGGTGCTCCCGGTAGCCCTGCTCTGGCCCCCATTACTCTGGCTGGGCGCCCGTCGCCACCGCTTGACCTGGCTCTACGCCTGGGCGGTCACCTTTGCGCTTGCCACCGCCCGCGTGCTGCAGTTCCAGCTCTCGGCAGAAGAAACCTATCAGCGCAATCTGGCCGCCACCGCCTTCGCGCCGGACGTCTGGATCGCCCAGTTCTTCCGGCAGCTTGGCGCGATCACGCGCTATCTGACGATCTACCCGGCGTCGGCGCAGGATTGGGCCTTCGGCATCGCCCTAGGAGTCATCGTGGCGGCAGGGCTGATCGGCTTTGCCTGGGCCGGCCAGGCCTGGCAGGCGCCAGCACTGAGCCGCAGGCAGATCAAAGCCGGCTTGACGCTGGCGCTGGCCGGGATCGTGCTCGGTTTTTTGCCGCTGGTGACGCTGACCGGGATCCTGGGCAGCCTGCGCATGCAGTTTCTGAGTGCTCCCGCGCAGGCCGTCTTTCTGGCGTTGGTACTGGCGTGGATCGGACAGCGCTTTACTGTGCGCACACGGACGGTGTGGATCGCGGGGACTACCGGGCTGCTGGTGACCCTGGCAACGGTGTCCGGTCTCAACGCGCAAGCGCACCGGCCCGTCAACCCGCACGCCCGCTATGAGCATGCCGCCTGCATCGCGCATCAGGTGCTCGAGCAGGTTCCCGCCGTGCGGCCCGACACGGTCGTGCTGTTTGTGCTGGACGACGGGGTCGACTCGCCGCTAGGCTGGAACTACTTCGTATTCGAGCTGGCGCGCCACTTGTACGGGGTCGAAGGCTATATGCTGAATTACACCGACTCGCTGGGCATTCGCTACACACTAGACCGCGCGGAAGTTGCGGACGGCGCCTATCTTGTGCCATACCCGCTCGACCGGTACGTCGCTTTCCGGGTTCAGGGCGACGGCACGGTGCACCTGCTCGACGAACTGCCGCCCACGATCCTGCCCGCCGGTGCGGATGACAGCGCCCGATACGATCCACACGCCCGCATCATCCCCGGTGAGGCGCGCCCGCTGCGCTATCTGCACTGCCCGGCTGAGGCAGCCGCGCCATAAAAGGCGCGGGCCCGCCCTGTCACTAGAGCGCGCCCGCCGGCACTCAGACCGGTTGCTGCGCCAGCCGCCAACCGGGAGAACGGCGCAGGCTACATATACCGCGCGATAGCCATCCCGGCAAGGGAGATGACGCTCAGAACGGTGGTTGACTGCATCGCGAAGGTACTGCGAGCCTTCAGGCGTTGCACCTCGGCGACCAGCTCCGGCCGGGGGTGCGGGTTGCTCGCCATTAGATTATGCTGGGCTACATCCAGCCGCTTCATGGTCGGCCCGATCAACAGCATGCCGTCGAAGAAGGCGAGCAGCCCGGCGATCGCGCCAATGGTCAGCGTCAGCCCGGCAGTGGACTCCATCCAGTCGCGGTTGAAGCCATCGGACACCCGCGTGTACAGCCACAGGCCGCTGAGAATAGTCAGCAGCGAGGCGAGCGGCATAAGCTGCGCGTAGCGGGTGTGCTTCTGCATGCCCTGCATGAAGGCGCCGCCGGTTGGCCCCAGAGCGGCTACTGCCGGGACGATCACCAGCATCATCAGCAGGTCGGTCCCGACCCAGAATGAGCCGCTGAAGATGTGCACCAGGCGCAGGATGATCATTGTTTCGTCCATGGTCCGTACTCCTTCTCGTCCTACAAACTCAGCAGATAGGCGATCAAATCAGCAATCTGCTGCTGAGATAATCTCTTGTCATAATCGGATGGCATGGTATTCGAGTAGCCCCGGACGACATACCGGGACGGCCGGATGATGCTGTAAAAGGTGTATTCAGCGGGGTCTTCGTCCGGCACACGTGCACCGGCAGACTGGCCGTATCCTGCCAGCGGCGGGCCGGCGCGCCGCTCCGTGCCGGCAGCGTGGCAGGCCGAACAGGCAGCCGCACCGTTAACGGGCTGGTCGAACAACGCCGCACCGCGCGCCACATCTCCGGCAGGGAGATCACTGTACGAGAAGGACAGCGCATCCGGCGCGCAGCCCACGCCAACCAGCAGCGCCGGCACAAGCAGTGCCAAGCAGTTGATCCAGCAAGCCCTGCGTGACATGGCGCGCACTCCCGACCGGTCCCGGTCAGCCCTCAGACATGCGAGGACGATCCGGCCACCGGGCACGGAAAACGCCGCGCCGTCCCGTCTCTCAGCACTTGATGGTTGTATTATCAGACGGAATAAATGCCGTGTATATCGCTCGGAGCATGATTAGAGAGGGGGAGGCGAGTTATTTCGCGCCGACAACAGGCTAATTAGCAAAAGCCGGAATATAATCACTGGCCGTGCATAACACGGCAGCAGGCGGGTACATCCGCGCAGCCGGCATCCTTCCGAGGGGGACACCATGCAACAATTCACGCTGGTCAATGCCAACGGCATCGAGGTGACAATCACGCCGTACGGAGGTGCGATCACCTCGCTGCGCGTGCCGGATCGCCACGGCACGCTGGCGAATGTCGTCTTGGGCTACGAGACGCTTGAGCAGTACGCGGCAAATCCGCTCTACTTTGGCTGCATCACCGGGCGCTACGCCAACCGGATTGCCGGCGGCCGGTTCACCCTGGACGGGCGCGAGTACACCCTGCCGCTAAACGACGGGCCGAACTCGCTGCATGGCGGCTATGCCGGGTTTGACAAGCGCGTCTGGCGCGCGGACGCGATCAATGACCAAGGGCAGAGCGGGGTGGTGCTGTCGTACCTCAGCCCGGACGGCGAAGAAGGCTACCCCGGCAACCTGGACGTGACGGTCACCTACACGCTCACCGATGCCAACGAGATCCGCATCGACTATCGCGCCACGACCGATCAACCGACCATCGTGAACCTGACCAATCACTCGTATTTCAACCTGGCCGGCGAGGGCAATGGCCCGGTTTACGATCACATCCTGATGATCAACGCCGACCGTTATACCCCGATCAACGACAGCCTGATCCCAACCGGCGAGCTGGCACCGGTCGACGGCACACCGTTCGATTTCCGCCTGCCGAAAGTCATCGGCGCAGGCGTGCGCGGGCCACACCCGCAGATCGCGCGCGGGCGCGGCTACGATCACAACTGGGTGCTCAACCGGTCGGCGCCCGACGATACCTCGCTGCTGCTGGCCGCTCGCCTGTACGAACCCCGCTCGGGTCGCCTGCTCGAAGTCTGGACCACCGAGCCGGGCATCCAGTTCTATTCCGGCAACTTCCTGGATGGCACGGTCTCCGGCCCAAGCGGGCGCGCCTATCGCCAGGGCGACGGACTGGCGCTTGAGACGCAGCACTTCCCGGATTCGCCCAACCAGCCCCACTTTCCGAGTGTGGTCCTGCGGCCCGGCGAGACTTACCGGTCGACAACCATCTACCGCTTCCTGACCGACTAAGCCACCGGGATTCACGCCGTGTCGGGCTGCTCTGGCGCCTCAAGCAGCCACAGGTTGCCGTCGCGCGCGTTCTGGAACGCGATCACGCGCCCGTCGGGCGAGACGGACCAGTCACCGTTGGCAATGGTGAACGGCATCGTCTGCGGATCGCTGAGCGGCATCGATTCCCCGCTGAGCACGTGATAGAAGTTCAGCTGCTGGATGTCGGTGGCAGGGTCGAAGGTGATATAGAAGACGCTCTCGGAGTCGCGCCAGCGATAGTCCCCGAACCAGGGCAGCTTCTGCGGCGCAGCGCCCGGCGCGATCTCCAGCGCAAACGCGCCATCGGCAGCCGGATCTGGGTTGAACGTGCTGAAAAAGATGATGCGCTGGCCGCCCGGCGCCACCTGCAGATTGCGGATGCTGTGCCAGACACCCAGCCGGTAGGCGGCGCCGTCGACGACGTTGACGACCGACAGGCTGCTGTAGCGCCCCGGCATGCGCTCGCGCTCGGTGACAAGCAGGTGGTTGCTGTCCAGCCAGCGGGCGCTCGTGCTCTGGCCCTGGCCGGTCCACACGACGTGGTTCAGCGCGCCGTCCAGCGAGGCCACATAGACCGCCCGCTGTCCGCCGTCACCGTCCACCCACATGACAAGCCGGTTATCCGGACTGAGGCTGGGCAGCGCGTCGGGGATCGACAGCACCCACTCCACGCCGTCCGCCAGGCGGCGCACGATGGTGCGATCGCGCTCGTAGATCAGCTCGTGGGTGCCGTCCGCCGAGAGAATCGGGGGCGGCGCACTTTGCAGGGGCACCGCGCGCAGCGGGTTGAAAGCGACCTCATAGATGCCGGCAAGTTGCCCGTCCGGTCCATCTATGAACAGCAGCCGGTTGGCCGTGCCAGGATGCCACCACACCCCGGCGCAGCAACCGCCGCTGCCGATCTGGCGCAGCGTCCAGGTGGGGCTAATCGGCGTGAAGGGACGCTGGGGCGGCGGAGCGATTTGCACACTGCGCGCGGCAGAGGTCGGCCACGTCTGCGCGTAATCGTTCAGGCGCCGCCCGCCAAAGACAACCTCGGGTTGATCTTCCAGGCTGATCCAGCGGCGCGGCGCGGTCAGGTCGCGCTGGAAGACCGGGCGCAGCCGCGAGTCCATCCCCAGCAGGCTGTGCCACGGCGCGTCGATGGTCAGGATCGGGTTGTACGCGACGCGCTGGTCGCGCGAGCGGACTTCAAAGTGCAGGTGCGGCCGGCTTTCGCATGTTTCGTCCGGGTCACCGGACAGAGCAACCACCTCGCCCTGCCGGACCGCCTGCCCCTCAACCAGCGCGGGCCGCTCCAGAAGATGCCCGTACAGCACCGACAGGCCGAGCTCCGGGAAGTCCAGCGTCAGGTTGTGAGGCGCGGATCCCCGGTACGGGTTATCCACCGAGCCGACCACGCCGTCCGCCACGGCCACCAGAGGGGTGCCGCACGGCATCGAGATGTCGATACCAAAGTGGAGATATTGCCCGGCGGAGTACTGCCGCGCACCGGAGACAAACGCGCCGGTCGTATTGCCGTAGGGCTGGCCGAGCAGCCAGGTCGACGGACCGGGCGGCCCGGCCACAGGCATGATGAACGGTTTAGACTCCGGGGCAGGCCCCGGTCCCTGAGCGTGGCTGGTCGCCGCGCCGGCGAGCAGAAGCACCACCAGCAGCAGCGCCAGAAAGCAACCGCCCTTCACCTGCCCTGCACCTGCCTTACGAGGCTGCACCCAGCTTGCGCTCGAAGAACGAAACCATCTGTTCGAAAGCGTCCTGCGCGACCTCATCCTGGCGAAGCTGGCTGTTTGCCAGCATGAACCCGTGCGGCTCGCCAAAGTAGACTTTCAACTCAAAATACTTGCCTGCCTCAGTTAGTGCGTTGGCGTAGTTATAGATGTCGCCGATCGGGCTAGGCTGGTCAGCAGTGCCGTGAATCATCAGCATCGGCGCCTGAAGCTCGCCGATCAGATCGGCAGGCGCTGGGTCCCCCCGGAAGGGGAAGCCGTACCAGGCCACACCGGCAGCAAACTCCTGGATCTGGGGCAGGAACAGCATCGTGTAGCGCCCACCCGCGCAGAAGCCTGTCAGGCCCAGACGCGCCGAGTCTACATCCTCGCGCGCGCTGAGGAAAGCGACGCTGTCGCGCAGAAGCTGCTCCACGGTCGCATCCGACGGGCTTTCCTCAAAGGTCTGCCACCCGACCGCCAGCACCACAAAGCCGCGCGCCGCGAACGCATCCGTCATCGTCCGATAGCCCTCTTCGAGACCGCGGAATGAATGGATCAACACGATCCCAGGATACGGCCCGCCTTCGCTTGGCGCCGCCAGATAGGACACATATGCCTGGCCGTTGCTCTCAACCTCGACGTCCATACTCGTCACATCCGGTTCTTCGGGTCCTTGTGCCAGCGCCGCGCCCGGCAGCATCAGCAGCGCGCAGCCCAGCAGCGAAGCGATCACTCGTTTCATCGGGCCCTCCTGTTTATTACATTAATTTCATAACATTTTAAGTTAACTTCTCACTGCGACGAGATTTACTCATTGTCCTCTAATTTCCGGCCTCAACCCGGCATCAGGGCAGGCGCGCGGCGTGCCCAAAGCGAAAGCGGGCGCTTTCGCCCGCTCCGGGATGATACTCCGCTGCGGACCGCGCCCGCAGCGCTACTGTGTCTTGAGATGCTCCAGCGCCTGCTCGAAGAACTCCGGACTGCCGAAGCTGCCGGATTTGAGCACGAGCAGCAGCGGTGGATCGGTCAGCGACAGGCAGGACGGCAAGCCCGGCTGGATCTCCTTCCAGATGCGCAGTCCGGAGATCCCCAGCCGCTGCGAGACGGCGTTCGAGGTTTCGCCCCCGGCCACCAGCAGCCGGTTTAGACCGGTCTGCGCGATCACCTGCGCCACGATCTCGGCCAGCGCATCCGACACTCCGCGCGAGACATCCGTTGGCGACAGCCCGCGGCGCGCGCCCTCGGCCCGCACGGCAGCGATCCCCGCTTCCGAGTTCGACGTGTGCAGCAGCGCGTCTGTGCCGGAGCGCAACGTCCCCACCACGCGCTCGACCAGCCCTGCCAGCAACGGCGCGCGCCGGTCTGGGTCGAACAACGCCAGCGGATCCAGCTCGAAAGCCGGGACGCCGCGCGCCCGCAGGTACCCGATCTGAGCTGCCGTCTGCGGCATCAGGCTGCCCGCCGCACACAGCACGCCTAACCCCGCCACGGGGGGTGGCGCGTTGATCGCCTGCGGCGACGGTCGAACGCCCCAGGCCGCCGGCAGTTCCTCGGCGATCGCGGAGCTTCCGCACAGCACCGGGCAATCGTGCACGGCGCGGGCGATGATCGCCAGCGAGCTCTGATCGACCACGTCGAGGATGACGTAGCTCCAGCGCGCGCGGGCTGCCTCGATGGCGTCGCGCAGCGCGTCCGCCCCTTGCTCGACGACCGTGTAATCGATCAGGCCCACCGAGCGCCGCGTCTGCGCCTGCAAGATCTCCACCAGGTCCGAGCGGCGCATGGGGTGAACCGGGTCGTTGCGGAACTCCGAGTCTTCAAGCTTCTTGCCGTGCACGTAATGAATGCCGTTGATCGTCTGCCGCCCGTTCTTGGGGAAGCCCAGCACCACCACCGCGAAGTCCTGTTCCAGTGCGTCGAGCATGGCGTCGAACTCCGCGCCGATGTTGCCGCGGAAGACCGAGCAGGTCTTGTTGTGAAACTGCGTGCAGCCCGCCGCTTGAAGATCGCGTGTGGCGGCGAACACCTTCCGGTAGGCGACGTCGGGCGGGTCCAGGCGCGAATTCGTGTCCAGAATCGCGATGTCCGGCGCGCCGGTGCCAGCTAGCACACGCGCCAGCGACCCCGGTCCGGCGTACGCATAGACGTGCGCCAGCAGGCCGGACTTGGCGAACATGATCCCGATGTCGTTCGCGCCGGTGATGTCGTCGGCCACCACACCCATGATCATGAGGACAACCACCGCCTGCGGGGCTTGTAGCCCGCGTTCTCCAGAAAATCCGTCACCGTTTCCGGCGGCAGCCCGCGGACGCTCAGCCCGGCGCTCCGCGCCAGCAGCAGCATCCGGCAGGCGATCTCCAGCGTTTCCAGGCCCATGAGCGCCTCGGGCAGGCTGGTGTCGTAGACCAGCACGCCGTGATTCTCAAGCAACAGGACGTTGGCCTGGCCCGCGTGCTGGCGGACGGCCTCGCCCAGCGCCGGGCCGGGATGCCGGTAGGGCACACGCGCCACACGCTCCAGGTAGTACATCGCGGAGATGAACCAGTTGCCCGGCACGTCCAGGTCCGTACAGGCGACCAACGTGCTATGCAACGGCTCCGCGTGCAAGATCACGTTGACATCCGGGCGCACCTGGTACACGGCGCGGTGCATCGGGACTTCCTTCGACGGTTTGCGCCCCGCTTCCAGCGCGGCCCCCGTCTCCACCGAGCACAGCACCAGATCGTCGGGCGCCAGCTCGCCCAGCCGCGACCCGCTGGCCGTGATGAGGAAGGTGTCCGGCCCGGTACGGGCGCTCAGGTTCCCGGCGTTGCCCCAGGTCAGGTCGCGCTCCAACAGCAAGCGCCCGGCCCGCTGCAAATCCGCGCGCAGCGTGTCCAGATCGGTCATAGCACTCCCTCGCCTCACTCCGCTTCGACGATCTGCCCGGCGACGTTCCACCCGCTAACCGCGATCCGGCGCTCGCCGGGCGGGACGCCGCGCCACGTCACGGCGACGACGCGCGACTCGCCGGGCAGCAAGCAAAAGTAGTTGTCGTCACATTGCGCGTAGCCGGGTGTGTCCGGCGGACGCGCGTCTTCCAGCCACACAAACAGCGCCGCCACCGCGCCGGTATTTGACACGACGATCTCCCACACGTCCGCCGATCGCTCGACGCTGAGCGCCAGCGCCGTCTGGGGCGCGTGCAGCGCAGGGGCCAGTGTCGTCTGGCGGGTGAACAGATAGCGCCGTCGGACCCGTTCCGCGCCATCGGAACCACGTAGCGCAAGATCGAGCAGGAACACGTCGTCCACCGTGTCCAGCGGGCAGCATAGCGCGGGGCCGGGTGTGATCGCGCCCGGCGCCAGCGTCAGAGGCTGCGCCAGCGCGGTATAGGCCGTCCCGCGCAGGCTGACCAGGCGAGCGTCCAGCACCGCCTCGACTGCGCCGGGTGTCGAGTTGGCGCACCACAGCGCCGCCTCGAACTCGGCGCGGCCCGCCCAGCTTTGCGTCTCGAAGCGCGCGGCGACCAGCAACGGGGCGTAGGCGCGCGCGACCGCGTAGTAGAGCGGCTTGGGGCGCCCGTAATAATCGACCGCCGAGGTGCAGGCCGTCATCGGATACGGCTCGTTGAACTGCCAGGGCAGCGAGCCGCTGTTTTGGAATTTGCGCCGCCGGTTAGCCTCGACCGCGTAGCGCACGCTTTCGGCTTGCAGGTATTGCGTCCCCTGGATCAACCGGTCCAGCGTCTCAACCTCGCCCAGCGACGCACGCCACTGCGCCGCTTTGACCCACCACGCGCCGCGATGAAACCAGACCGGGTTGTCGAGCGTCACCGGCCAGCGATCGCCCGCCGGGACGGTGTGCTCCAGGGTGCCCCGGTTGGCGAGGCCCTCGGCGCCGAACTCACTGTGCAGCAGCGACGATGCCCGGTTGTAGAGTGTCTGCTGCGCGGTCAGCCCCTGGTGCTCCCAGGGGCCGTGCACGTCGTGCTGCGCCAGCGGATCGCGCTCAATGTCGGCCAGGCTGTTGGAGAACGTGCGCCCGCTGGGCGAGGTCGGCAGCCACATCCGCCCCGGATCAAGCTCGGCCACCACGTCGCGCAGCACCGCCAGAACCGGATGCCGCTCGTCGAGCGGGACGGAGCCGTCGGCCAGCTCGTTGCCGCCGCCCCAGATCGCCAGCGACGGGTGATTGCGCTTGCGCGGCACGATCGCCCGAGCTTCGCGCGCCATCAGCGCCACGAACTCCGGATCGTCGGCAGGGATATTGTCCAGCCCGGAACTCGACTGGATAAATTCCTGCCAGACCAGAATCCCCAGCCGATCGCAGCAGTCGTAGAACGCCTCTTTCTCGATCAGCCCACCGCCCCACACGCGCAGCAGATTGACGTGCGCCTGCCGCGCCAGCCCCAACAGGTGAGCGAGCTTCTCGGGGCGCTCCACCCCGTAGAGCAGATCGATCGGGACCCAGTTCCAGCCCTTGAGGTAGAGCGCCCGCCCGTTGGCCCGCAGCGTGTATGGCCGGGCGGTGCGGTCCGGTGTATCGTTGGGGATGAACTCCAGCCGCCGGATGCCGAACGTCACCGCGCGCCCGTCCGATTCGGCACCGCTGGCCGGATCGATAACCGCCACGCGCGCCTGATAAAGCGGCTGAGCGCCGTGCCCGTTGGGCCACCACAGCGCCGGGTCCTGTAGCGGGAAATATACGGTGGTGATCGGCTGCGCGGCGCTGAGCCGCTGCTCGGCCAGCACGCGGCCCTCATGTTCCAGCGTGACGGTGATCTCGGCGGGCAGCGCGGCGTCGAGCGTAACCTGCACCGCGACGTCGGCGCAGCGGAGCGTGTCGTCCGGCGTGGCGCGCACCCACACATCCGTGATGCGCTGCGGCCCGGTGAAATCCAGGTGCACCCCGTCCCAGATGCCGACGTGCACCAGGCGCGGGCAGAAATCCCACCAGTAGGTCATGCGGCTCTTGTGGGTGCGCACCCGGCTGGTCCGCCCGACCTGCGGCTGCTCGTCCGGCGGGGGTTCGAGTGCCACCGCGAGCAGATTGTCCTCACCGTAGCGCAGCCGCTCGCCGACCTCGAACTCGGCGGGGGTGAACATGCTCCGGTGCACACCGAGCAGCTCGCCGTTGAGAAAGACCTGCGCCTCGTAGTCGATGCCCTCAAAGCACAGGACGGCCCGCCGCCCGCGCAGCGCCTCGGGCACGTGGAAGCGCTTGCGGTAAACCCACGCACGCTGCGAGACCCACTCGCACGCCAAACTGTTGCGCGCCACATACGGATCGGGCAGCTCGCCTGCCCGCCACGCGTCGTGAGCCACGCTGCCGGGAACCGTCGCCGGAAGCCAGCCGCGCGTGTCGCGCGTGTCGGGCCGGTGCGACCCGCGCATCATCCAGTCGAGACCATAGAACGGTTTGCAGGACCAATCGCTTCCGTTTAGCCAGAGGTGGAAGAGCAAGGGTTCGGTCATGCCAGCGGTCGATCTTCCAGCTCAAGCAGATCGGTTTCGGTCACGGGCTGGGCGTCGTCGAACGGCACGCGGAACGTCTTGATCTCGCACGGGCCAAAGAGCGCAGTGATGGTGCGGTCCCACGCCGGCAGCCGGATCGTGGCTTGCGCCGCTGCGCCGGTGGTCTCGTAGGCACGGACGATCAGCGCATCGCCGTCTTCCGCCTGCTTGATCGCGCTCACCAGCACGCTCTCCGGCTCGCAGACCACATACCCGGCGCTTGGCGGCAGTGGCCCGTCGTGGAAGCTCGCCAGCAGCGCGAACGGGCGCTGGTTCAGTTCGGCGGCGCGGCGCACGGTCCCCGCCGTCTCCCACCGGCCCGCGTGCGGCAGCAGCGCATAGGTGAAGCGCTGCTCGCCCTGGTCGATGTAGCGATAGTCGCGGCCCGGCTCCGGCTGGGCGGGGATGTGGTGCGCGTAGATCGGGCTGCGCAACACTGTCAGGCCGATGTCGCGCACGTTCACGTCGAAGCTGTACTTCCCGTCGTTGAGCAGGCTCAGGCCGTACGTTTTACCCGTGGCCTGCACCGAGCCGGAGAGGTCCAGCCAGCTCTGGCCCGGTTCTTCGTCGCCGGTGGTCTCACGCTCGATATGCCCGTAGGGAATCTCGTAGACGGCGCGCATGAAGATCTGGTTGACGGCGAAGCGCAGCTTGAGCAGCTTGTGCTGTTCGCGCCAGTCGACCGTGACGCGCACCTCGACGGGGTCCAGATCGCGGTAGAGCATAAAATCTTGCGTCAGCGTCGAACGCTCATAGGTGCTGACGACGCGCAGCACCGCCCTGACCGGCCCGCTCTCTACAAGTCGCACGCTCTGCGGCGCGAACTGGCCGATCACGTCCTGGAAGCGAAAGACGTTGTGCGACCATGTGTCGCTCGGATCGTCGACGACCACCGGGCGCGCTGCCTGCCCCTGAAAGACCTCGACGCCCGCTTCCTTGTCGTACAGGCTGGCGATGCAGCCGGTCGCCGGATCAACGATCAGGCGCAGGCGGCGGTTTTCCAGCGTCGTGCCGCCGACGAGCAACTCGGCGCCGGGATCGGACGTCGCGATCCCCGGCTGCGACGGCACGATGCGATACGTCCGGTAGCCGAGCGGCGGCAGGTCCGCGACGAAGCACAGGCGCGTCTGCCCGCGCGCCGTCGCCCACGACTGGACTTCCTGTACGGCGACGCGGCGGCCTTCGTCGTCCAGCAGCGCGTAATGCTGTGGCAGACCGCGCACTTGTACCTCGACCGGAACACGGCTGGCCCAGGCATGGGGATTGAAGACGACCAGCGGCTTTGCCCCGTCTTCCGGGGGGATGTGGATGGCCCAGGCCAGCGATTGCACGGCGTCGTTGTGCGCCCGGTCCGCGATGGCGAGCGCCTCGCCGTACAGTGTGCGGGCGTCATCGTAGGCGATCTCCAGGCTGGTGCCGGCCAGGATGTCGTGAAACTGGTTGAACAGCACGCTTTTCCAGGCGCGGGCCAGCGCCTGGGCCGGATACGGCAAGCCGGTCACGCGCGCCGCGATCGCCGCGAATTTCTCGGCGGTGATCAGGCGGTTCTCCGCCTCGCGGTTCCAGCGCTTGATGCCCGAATGAGCCGCGTAGCACCCGCTGGCGTGATGCTGAAGCTCGTCGCGCACCACCGGAATCGGCAGGTCGCGCGCCTCGACCGTCGTGAAGAACGCGTCCGGATCGCTGAAGATCAGGCGCGGGCAGGCCGGGTCGGCGTTCAGACGGTGGATGCTGGCGATGTTCTCGCGCGTGGGGCCGCCGCCGTGGTTGCCGACGCCATAGAAGCACATCCCCTCGTCAAAGGGCGCCTTGAGTTCCTCGGCGCAGCGCCGGACGTGGTCGTCCAGCTCCTTGCCCCAGCTCAGGTATTCGAACATGATGCGAAACGCCAGCACGCGCGAGCCGTCGGGGGATTCCCACCAGAACAGGCGGTTGGGCAGACCCTTTTCGTGGGGCATGGGGCGCAAGAAGACGTAGCGGCGCAGCCCGGCCTTCGCCAGAAGCTGCGGCAGCATGGCGTTATGCCCGAAGCTATCCGGGTTGAAGCCGGTGGTCGCCAGCACGCCGAACTTCTCGCGGAAATAGCGCTGCCCATAGAGCGCCTGGCGCACGAACGACTCGCCGCCGGGGATATTGCAGTCCGGCTCGATCCACCACCCGCCGACCACACGCCAGCGGCCCTCGGCCACCCGCGCCCGGATCTCGGCAAACATGGCGGGGTCGCTGCGCTCGATCCACTCGTAGAACTGGGCCGAGCTGGCGACAAACACGAAGCCGCTGTCTTCCTGCATGCGGTCCAGCGCCGAGCGGAAGGTGGCCTTGACCTCGTGATACCCTTCCTGCCACGGCCAGAGCCAGACCGGGTCGATGTGCGCGTGCCCGATCATATGGAGCGTTTTGCTGTTCATCCGTTCGTGTCTCTTTCCAGAGGAGTGGACTGGGGACCGCGCTGCGCCAGCACGCTCGGCACGCCATCGTGCCACAGCACGCGGCTCAGGAACAGAGCGCGCCCGTCGGCGACCCAGCCGTGATAAACCATCCATTCGCTGCCATCCGCCAGGCGAATTAGGTCCTGCCCACCCGGGCCGACCACGCCCTCGCGGAGATTTGTCTTGAGCAGAGGCTCGCGGCCCGGCTTGGTGTACGGGCCGAAAATGTTGCCGGCGACCGCATACCCCACTGCGTAGTTTGGGCTGGCGTAGTCGTTGGCGGAGTAAAACAGATAATAGCGGCCTTCCCGTTTCCACAACGTCGGCGCCTCGATCAGGCGGCCTTCCCAGCGCCGATCGCGCTCCAGAAGCTGCACCGGCTCGCCCAACAGGCGCAGGCCATCGGGTGCCAGCGGCTGGATGTAGATCCACGTCTTGCCGCCCAGGGCGTTGCCGTCGTTCTTCCACAACAGGTACGGCGTGCCGTCGTCGTCGACGAACGTCGCCGGGTCAATCGAGCCACCCTGCGCCATCTGGCAGACCAGCGGCGCCTGGCCCACCGGCTCGAACGGCCCCTCTGGCGACGGGCTGACGGCGACTCCGATGCACTGCACGCCCTGATAGCGTGCCACGTGATACAGAACATACTGCTCGCCATCGAAGGTTGTGACCTCTGGCGCCCACACAAACCCGAACTCTTGCGCAGCCCAGGCGGGCAGGCGCGGCAGCGCGTCCGGCAACATGTCCCAGCGCACCAGGTCAGTCGACCGCGCCACCTGGATATTGACCCCGCCGGAATTGGTTGCGTAGGCGTAGAAGACGTCGCCCACCTGCAGCACGTCCGGATCGGGGAAGTCGCGGTCCAGCACCGGGTTGGTGTAGCCTTCCGGCGCGGGCGTAGGGCTGCTCCCGGCCCCGGCAGCCCGCCCGCCCAGGCCCACAAGCGCGAGCAGGCCGGCAATCGAGAAAAAAAGAAGGGTGACCATTCGATCTTGCCTCATAGCTTGTCGGGTGTGTATGTACCGCGTCGGGTTTTGCGCCATCGCGCTTCTCGCTAACTCTCTAACCCCGGCGCGGAGACCAGCGCCTCGGTCACCTGGCCCAACCGCCGACCGTCCAGCGTCAGGTCGGCGGCGATGCGGGCGCGGCGCGGGGGCGGTCCATCCGGCAGCGTCAGGGTGAACGCCGCTTCCGCCCCGCCACTCGCCGCCAGGGCGATGCGCCGCTCTGCCGGGACCGCCGACCAGCCCGGCGGAGTCACCAGGCGGATCACCGCCTCAACCGGGTGGTGGAAGGGGTTGGCGACCTCCACGGTGACGGGGACCGTCTCGCCCGGCTGCGCCACGATCCGGTAAGGGTGGATGTACGCCGCCCGGTCCTCGCCGCCCAGATCGAACGTGTCCAGCGGCAACAGCGCCCGGTGATGGGCTTCCAGCGCCGCGCCGCGCGCCTCTAGCCGGTCGAAATAGTCCGGCGTCACCCACAGCGGCGCCCAGTGCCCGGACACGATCAGGTCGGGCGCGAGCCGCCGGTACAGCGCCGCCGATGCGCGATAGTCGGCCAGGTGAAAGCGGTTGGCGTAGACATAGTTCCATTCCAGGCCGTTATCGCCCTGGTACTGGTCGCCCGTTGCCAGCACGCGCTTGCCGTCCACCTCGAAGGCGATCGCGACGGCGTGGCGGGTGTGACCCGGCAGCGCATGGCAGGTCAGTGTGTACTCTTCCCAGCGGATCGGCTCGCCCGGCGGCAGCACACGGTCAACCGGGATCGGGTCGTACCACAAGCAGGGCAGGTCGTGGTAATGGGGCCGCCGCAGAATGTCCGCGAAGGTCTCCGCCGCCCAGACCTGCGCCCCTTCGACTTCGCGCAGCAGGTTGCAGCCCGCCACGTGATCGTCGTGATAGTGCGTCAGGATCACGGCGTCGATCGCGCGCACGCCGAACTTGCGCTTGAGGGCAGGCAGCGTGTAGAGCCAGGGTCGCCGCGAGGCGCGGTCGGCCCCCGCCGGGATCCCGGTCACGAAATCGTAGCCGTAGTCGATCAACAGCGCCTTGCCGCTCTGCGACAGCAGCACGTAGCTGTTCGCCATGCTGGTCCGGTTCCACAGCAGGTGCGGCGTGATCGCGTCGTAGGGCTGTTCCAGAAAGCGGAACAGGCGCGGGTTCTGGCCGCGATCGCGCAGCAACGCCCACAGCCGCTCGACCAGCAGATCGATCGCCTCGCCGGGCCGGTCCATCGGGTTGCCGTGCGAGGGCAGCAGCACATCGGGCGCCTGCTCCTTGAGCGACACCAGCGACGGGATGCCGGCTGCAACCCCTTCCGCGCCGTTATAGCTCCACTGCGTCGCAGCCAGCGACCAGACCTTGCCCGGCGCGGCGATCAGATCGCCGGTGAACGCCACGCGCCGCCCGTCGATCTCCGCCAGCAGGCTGATCGAGCCGGGAGTGTGGCCTGGGGTCGGCAGCACACGGAACGCCACCCCCGCGAACACCGGCGCGGCGTAGTCGTGCAGCACACCCGCCACCGGAACCGGTTCCAGCAGCGAGAAGCGATCCTGCCGGTTGTCGTAATTGTTGGCGAGCGGGCGCGCCAGCCAGTGCACGTCCACCCGTGCGATCAGGTCCTGCTCGGTGGCGGGGACCCAGATCGGGATGCCCGTCTCAACGGCGCGCGGCAGACCCTGCACCTGATCGCGGTGGTGGTGCGTGACCAGGATCGCCGCCACGTGCTCCACGCCGATCTGCGGCAGCGCGTCCAGCACGTCGCCGCTGCCGAAATCGATCAGCACCGCCTCGCGCCCCGCGCGGATCGCGTACACATGGCAGGTATCCTCGAAGCAGTACAGCGAATCTGACAGCCGGAACATATTTCCCTGCCTAGTGGTAGCGCCCATAGGTTTTGGCGACCTCGACCAGCTTGAAGATGTTTTCATCCGGCGTGTCGCGCCCGCACTGATCGCCGGT
>DYEN01000538.1 GCA_020725705.1 Anaerolinea sp. | reverse complement strand
GCCTGCTGGGGCGCTGCGTCCAGGCGGTGCAGCGCGAGAGCGGGGCGCGGGCCGTCGCGCTGCTGGGGTACTGCATGGGCGGCATGATGGCCGCCGTCTATAGCGTGCTGCGCCCGGCGGATGTGGCCGCGCTGGTGAACCTGGCCGGGCCGATCAACTACCACGATGACGGCATCTATAGCGTCTGGACCCGGCCCGAATATCTGGACGTCGATCTGCTGGTCGACGTGCTGGGCAACATCCCTGCCGAGCTGCTCAACTTCACGTTTCACATGGTGCGCCCCACCGACGAAGTGCTGCGCGCGCTGGATTACTGGGAGCGGCGCGACGACGACGCCTTCGTGCGACGCTTCGCCGCGATGCAGCTCTGGACCAACGACCCGACCCCGTTCCCCGGCGAGGCGTTTCGCAAGTACATCAAAGACCTCTACCAGCGCAACGCCTTGATGGACGGGACTTTCACCGTTGACGGCGAGCGGATCGATCTGGCCCGTATCACCGCGCCGACGCTGACCATCGCCGCGCGGCGGGACCACATCGCGCCGTGGGAGTCGGTCGCCGTGTTGCACGATCTCGTTTCCAGCGCCGACAGGCAGTTGATCGTGCTGGAGAGCGGGCATATCGGGATGGTGGTCGGCTCGGACGCTCACACGCAGCTCTGGCCCCGGCTCGGCGCGTGGCTGGCAAGTCGAGCGGGAAGCAGCGACGCGTAGCGACGAACAGCGGTGAATTGATCCTGATCAAGACGCTGCGCCCGCGATTCGATATACTTCCCTGCATTGTTATGTTGCCCGATCCCGAAAACGCTATGGACCTCACGCTGGGACCGCCTGCACAGGTTCGCTGGAAAGCTGTCGCGCTGCCACCGGAGCACGGTGGGTGGGGTTTTCTGCTGGAGCCGGTGGCGCTGGGGCTGCTGGTTGCGCCGTCGTGGGCCGGGTTCTTCTGGGGGGTGGCGGCGCTCGGCGCGTTTCTGATGCAGCACCCCCTCAAGCTGGCCTACACCGACCGGCGGCGCGGGCGGCGCTACGCCCGGACGGTGGCTGCCGAGCGCGTTCTGTTCGCCTATCTGGCCCTGGCGCTCGCCGGGCTGCTTCCGGCGCTGGCGCTCGGCGGTCTGGCGCCGCTAATCCCGCTGCTGCTGGCGGCCCCGCTGGGGCTGGTGCAGGTGATCGGCCTGCTGAGCAACCGGGGCCGCGAGTTGGCGCGCGAGCTGGCCGGGGCGCTGACCCTGGCGGCGCTGGTCGCGGCGATCGCGTTGGCGGGTGGGGCGGCGTACCAAACCGCGCTGGGGCTGTGGGCGGTGCTGGCCGCGCGCGATGTCCCCTCGATTGTGTATGTGCGCGAGCGCCTGCGCCTGGAAAAAGGCAAACCCGCCGCGCGCGGGGCCGTGCTGGCGCTGAACGCCCTGGCACTGGCCGCGATCGCGCTGCTGGCCGCGCTCGGATTGGTGCCGGCGCTGGCCGTCGTCGCAATTGTGTTTCTATTTGTGCGCGCCGCCTATGGCGTTTCCCCCTGGCGGCGGCCCGCCCGTCCGCAGACGATCGGCTTTCTCGAGCTTGGGATGGGCGCGCTGACCGTAGTGCTGACCGCGCTCGGCGTAGCGCTGGGACTCTGAGCGCCGTTTTCCCCCGGTTCTTTGCTGCTCTGAGCCGCCTTTCGTTCCCCGTAACTCGCCCGTAACTGGCAGGCGCTAGGCTGGAAGCAGTGTAGAGATTCTTTCGCTCCCATTGTTTAGGTTTGGATGGATGGCATCGACCGCGCTTCCCCCTGTTGGCATCGCCGGCCTCGGCCTCTACTTCCCTGAGCGAGTGCTCACCGGCCAGGAGATCGCCGCGCGCAGCGGCCTGCCGGAGTTCGTCGTGGTGGAGAAGATGGGCATCCGCAAGGTGCATGTCGCCGGCCCGGAAGACACGATCACGGCGATGGCCGCCCGCGCTGCCGAGCGCGCCCTGGCAGACGCCGGGCTGTCGGCGGCGGACCTGGACCTCGTGCTGTACCATGGCAGCGAGTACAAGGATCACATCGTCTGGTCGGCGGCGTCCAAGATCCAGAACCTGATCGGCGCGACGCACGCCTATGCCTTCGAGATGTACGCGCTGTGCGCCGGGGCACCCATCGCCTTCCAGGCGGCACGCAACATGATGCGCCTCGACCGGCGGCTGGAGAACGTGTTGCTGGTCAGCGCCAGCCGCGAGAACGACCTGATCGACTTCAGCAACATGCGCACGCGCTTCATGTTCAACTTCGGAGCGGGGGCGGGTGCGCTGATCTTCCGGCGCGGGCAGCTGCACAACCTTGTGCTCGAATCGGCGGCGCGGACGGACGGCTCGCTGGCCGATACGGTTGTCATGACGCCGGCTGCCGAGGGCGTCGCGCTGTTGCCGGGCGAGATGGGCACGCTGCACGGGCGGCTGGATGTGCACAATGCCGAGTACATGGCCGAGCGCCTGGGCGAGGTGTCGCTGAGCCGCTTCGTCGAGGTCATCCGCGAGGCGGTCGAAGAGAGCGGCTACCGGCTGGAAGATCTGCGCTTCCTGGGCATCACCCACATGAAGCGCTCGTTTTACCTGGAGATTTTGAGCGCGGTCGGTCTGACGCCCGAGCAATCCGTCTATCTGGAAGACTACGGGCATATCCAGAGCGTCGATCAGACGCTGGCTCTGTCGCTGGGGCTGCGGCAGGGCAAGATCAAGCCGGGCGATCTGATCGTGTTGGCGGGCGCAGGGACGGGCTACACCTGGAGCGCCAGCGCGATCCGTTGGGGCTGAGCGCCCGGCGCGCGAGAGTGCGTGTGTCACCTGAAGTGAGGGATTTATGAGCAAGCGACTGGAAAACCGTGTGGCTGTGATCACCGGGGCGGGCCAGGGCATCGGACGGGCGATCGCGCTGCGCTTCGCCGCTGAGGGCGCCAAGGTGGTGGTGGTGGACGTGGTCGAAGCGGCGGCGAACGCCGTCGCCGGGGAGATCGCCGCCGCCGGGGGCGAGGCGCTCGCTGCACCGTGCGACGTCACCCGGCGCGACCAGATCGCCGCACTGGTCGAGCGCGTGCTGGCCGCCTACGGGCAGATCGACATCCTGGGCAACAACGCCGGGATCACCCGCGATGCCCGGCTGGTCAAGATGACCGAGGAAGACTTCGACCGCGTGATCGACGTCAACCTGAAGGGTGTCTTCAACCTGACGCAGGCGGTCGCCGGTCCGATGATCGAGCGCGGCTACGGGCGGATCATCAGCACCTCGTCGATTGTCGGGCTGTACGGCAACTTCGGGCAGACGAACTACGTGGCGGCCAAGGCAGCCGTGATCGGCATGACGCGTGTCTGGGCGCGCGAGCTGGGGCCGAAGGGTATCACCGCGAACGCCGTCGCGCCCGGCTTCATCGCCACCGACATGCTCAAGACCGTGCCCGAAAAAGTGCTCGAAACCTTCATCGAGCGCACCCCGGTGCGCCGGCTGGGCACGCCGGAAGACATCGCCAGCGCCTATTTGTTCCTGGCGTCGGACGAGGCGTCGTTCGTCAACGGCGTGGTGCTCAGCGTAGACGGCGGGCTGGTCCTGTAATATGACAGTAGAGGGGCAGGTGGCGCCGGCCCATCCGCCCCTTGTTTCGCCAATATGATTGTGCCGTTGTGCGGGTGATGAAGCAGAAATCGATTTACATCACAGACTTTTTGCAGCGCCGCGCGCAGCTTTCGCCGGACAAGATCGCGATCCGCGACACGATCACCGGGCGCGACGTAACCTACGCTGCCTGGAACGCCCAGGCCAACCGGACCGCCAACTACCTGCGCGCCCTGGGCGTCGAGGCAGGCGATCGCGTCGCGGTCTACGCCACCAACAGCATGGACTATCTCGACGTGTGGATGGCGTGCGGCAAGATCGGCGCGGTGCTGCAAAACCTCAACTGGCGGCTGGCGGTCGGCGAGCTGGAAGGGCTGCTGCGCGACGCCGCGCCGCTCGTGCTGATCTACTCCGGCGAGTTCGCGGAGCCGGTCAACCGACTGCGCGATCGGGTGCCGTTCGTGCGCCACTTTGTCGCGTTGGGCGGGCGCGCGGATGGCGCCGACCGCGCCTTCTCCGAACGCGACGCCTACCCGGACGAGCTGACCGCGCCGCGCCCGGAGCTGGACTGGGACTCGCCCTGGGTGATCTGCTACACCGGCGGCACGACCGGCCTGCCCAAGGGCGCGATCCTCTCGCACGGCAACATGACGTGGAACAGCGTCAACACCGTCATGAGCTGGCAGCTTGACTTCAACGACGTGGCGATCCTCAATGCGCCGCTGTTCCACACCGGCGGGCTGAACGTCTTCACCCTGCCGCTCGTTCACTGCGGCGGGACGAGCATCCTGTGCGCCGGTTTCGACGCCGATCAGGTTTTCGATCTGGTGCAGAGCGGCGTGGTGACGTTGTTCTTCGGCGTGCCGACGATGTGGATCGTCTTGCAGCAGCACCCGCGCTGGGCCGAGGCGGATTTCTCGCGCCTGAAGCTGGTGATCAACGGGGGCGCGCCGTGCCCGATGCCCGTCTTCGAGCGGTTCTGGGAGAAAGGCGTCGATTTTAAGACCGGCTATGGGCTGACCGAGGCTGGCCCCAACACCTTCTGGCTGCCGCGGGCGGATGTGCGCCGCAAGCCGGGTGCGGTCGGCTTCCCGCTGATGCACGTCGACGTGCGCGTCGTCCGGCCGGACGGCTCCGAGTGCGATCCCGACGAGCCGGGCGAGCTGCTGATTCGCGGGCCGCATGTCACGCCCGGCTACTGGAACAACCCGGAAGCAACCGCCGAGGCCATCCGCGACGGATGGCTGCACACCGGCGATCTCGCCGTGCGCGACGAAGAGGGCTACTATACGATTGTGGGCCGGCTGAAGGACATGATCATCTCCGGCGGCGAGAACGTCTACCCTGCCGAAGTGGAAAGCGTGATGTACCGCCATCCCGCGATCAAAGAGGCGGCGCTGATCGGCGTGCCGGACGCGCTGTGGGGCGAGGTGGGGCGTGCCATCGTGGTGCGCGAGCCGGGCCAGCCGCTCGACGAGGCCGGGTTGATCGCCTTCCTGCGCGAGCATCTGGCGCATTACAAGGTGCCCAAGTCGGTTGTCTTCGTGGACGCGCTGCCCAAGACCGGCGCGGGCAAGATCGACAAGAAGGTTCTGATCGAGCGTTACGGAGCGCGGGACAGTTCGTGAGGGGAGAGCGAGCATGCCAATCGCTCAGGTAGGCGACTTGACGATGCATTATCTGGAGCAGGGCCGGGGCGAGCCGGTCGTGCTGATCCACGGCAACACGTCCAGCAGCGTGTGGTGGGAGCCGACGCTGGCGCGTCTGGGCGACGACTATCACCTGATCGCGCCGGACTTGCGCGGGCGCGGCGACACCGAGGGACCGTCCGCCGACTGGACGGTCGAGATGCTGGCGCGCGACGTGCGCGGCCTGCTCGATCATCTGGGCATCGGCGCGGCGCACCTCGTCGGCCACTCGCTGGGGGCAAACGTCGCGCTGCAGATGGCGCTGGACCGTCCCGCAGCGGTCAAGAGCTTGACCCTGCTGAATCCCGGCTGGGTGGCGGGCGACATGCCGGCGGAGCTGGCCGATAGCGAGCGCATCCGCCAAATGGTCGAGAACAAGGAAGTGCTGAAGATGGCGCTGCGCGGCGTGGCGATGCTGCACCCGGTCAACGAGGCGTGGCAGCGCCTGGAGGCGGCCAGCCTCAAGCAGCGTGACGAAGCCAGCCTGCGCGGCCCGGCGGCGCTCCAGGCGTGGGTTGTCGTCGATCGGTTGCATGAGCTGGCGGGCATCCCCACCCTGGTGGTGCGCGGGGCGCAGGACCAGTATCTCTC
>DYEN01000537.1 GCA_020725705.1 Anaerolinea sp. | reverse complement strand
GTCGTAATGCCCTTACGGGCAGGAGGGGGATTCGGATATTACCGAAGTCCTATGTGCGCCCCTGTGACAGCCCCGTTGTGTTAAGCCGGATGCCATCATCATACACCACTTCACCTGCCCACGCAAGTCTTCCTCAAGAAAAGTGCCCGAATAACGCTGATATCCGTTTTCTTTTTGCGAGCACCCCCCTTAACGCCGGTATGTCGTAAGAGGGTCACTAAAGGGGGTGCTCGCAAAAGCTAAATCGCGATGATAAAAATTCGTGCTGAAAAAGTGTCGGGGTGCGCGGACTTGAACCGCGGACCTCTGCGTCCCAAACGCAGCGCGCTAGCCAACTGCGCCACACCCCGCTGGCTGCGCCAAGTATACCATCGCCCCGCCCCTTGACAAGGCAAAAGTTGGCGCGGGGCACAAAGAAAGAGCCGTTTGTGGAGAGGGGGGGACACCACAAACGGCTCTCGTTTCGGCCTAACATTAGCATCGGCGACGCGCATCTCCGTGTAGTGCTAGGCCAAGCGTCTCAGTGCTACCGACAAGTCACATCACATCCCAGTACATGAGCCACTGCATTCGATCTCCGAGACGCTTATGGCCCCTATAGTAGTCCAGGTTGCTTAGTGCGGCGTGAACGAAAAATGAGAAGCCGATTAATAAAAACAATCCTGCCTCAGCGGGGGCGCGGTTTGCGGCACGGGCGAGAAAACTCGCGTTCCCAATAGGCCACTTCGTCCGGTGAGACGCGCGGGTTCGGGTTTTCGTCGTTCGCGGCGCCGGGCGCGCGGGCCACATTGAGCCGGGCGGCAAACTCGCGCGGGGCCAGCACCGCCATGCCCCGCCGCCGCGCTTCGTCCACGATCGCCCGGTCGTCGGAGACGATCTGCCAGCGGCGGGCGTCTCGCTCTGCGCCGATGCGCTCCAGGATGATCCGGTCGGCATCCGTACCCCCGTGCGCGAAGACTACCTCAACGCGCGCGGTGGACAGCTCGACCGCCAGCCCACCGGGCAAGCCCCGGTCGAAGACCACGGTGCAGCGCCGGTTGTGACGCAGCATGTAGCGGTGGAGCCGCTCGACCAGCTTGACCTCATCGTCCGGGTCGTTCAGCCGCAGGTCGCGCATCTGCCCGATGAGGTTGTGCCCGTCGATGAGGTACGCCATGCCGCCCTGCCTTTCGCTCAGCCAAACAGCGCCAGCAGCCGGTCCGGATAGTCGGTGCACAGGCCGTCGATGCCTGCCTCGGCCAGGGCGCGCGCCCGCTCCAACTCATTGACCGTCCAGGCGGTCACCTGCTGGCCGCGCGCCTGCATGTGCCGGATGTTCTGCGGCGTCAAAAGCTGGTGCGGCGCGTCGACCGTCTTGAACGTCACCTCGTCGTCGGCGGGCAGGCGGTCGTCCCACAGCTCGGAGATCGAGATCTCCGGTGCGATGCGGTACAGCTCGTGGAGCGCGTCGTGGTAGAAAGAGCGGAACTGTGTCCGCGGCCCCAACCCCAGCTCGCGCACCAGGTCGACGCACTGCTGCTCCATGCCGGGGAAGCGCCAGGGGTCTTTTAGCTCGATGAAAAGCAACAGCCGGGTCGTCTTGAGATAGTCGAGCGCCTCGCGCAGGGTGGGCACGCGCGTCCCGGCGAAGCGCCCGTCGAAGCGTGCGCCGGCGTCGAGCGCCCGCACCTGCTCCAGCGTCAGATCGGCCAGCGCGCCGGTGCCCGTGGTGGTGCGGTCGACCGTGTCGTCGTGGAAGACGACCAGCACGCCGTCCGCCGTGCGCTGCACATCGAACTCCACCCCGTCAATCTCCAGTTCAGCCGCCACCTCGAAGGCGGGCAGGGTGTTCTCCGGCGCCAGACCGCGTGCGCCCCGGTGCCCGACGATCAGCGGGCGGCGGTCGGACACCAGCGAGCGCGGGATGGGCAGCAGCGTGTCCCAGGGCGGGCGCTGCTCAGGGGGTCGGACGGGCGAAGTCGGCGTGTTCATCAGGCGTTTGTATCCCTTCACGGCGGCGGCAAACAGCGCGCGGCTCAGCCGGGCGCGCGTTGCGCGTATTATAGCGCGGGGTGGCGTCATCGCGCAGGCTCCGGCGCCCGTCGCAGCGTGATCACCGCGATCTCCGGGCGGCAGTTGAGCCGGATCACGAAGCGGCCCGTCCCCGCCCCCTGCGTGACGTAGAGCGCCAGCGAGCCGAGCTGGTACATCCCGGCGGAGTAGAGATGCCCGAGCGGCGGCAGCAGCAGGGCGCCCAACCCCGGCAGGCGGACCTGCCCGCCGTGCGTGTGCCCGGCCAGCATCAGCGTTACGCGCCGGTCGGCGGCGGCGACGCGCGCGTAGTCCGGCTCGTGTGCCAGCAGGATCGCGGGCGCATCGGGCGCGCCCGCCAGCGCCGCGCCGAGATCGGGCCGACCGCGCAGCATATCGTCTACCCCGGCGATCACCAGGCGGTCCGGGCCGCGCTGCAACACTTGATGCGCGTTGATCAGCAGGCGAATCCGAGCGTTTTCGACGACTTCGCGCACCAGGCGCGGGCCGACGTAGTAATCGTGGTTGCCCAGGCAGCCCCACACGCCGTCCGGCGCGTGCAGCGCCGCCAGGGGGCGGCAGTTGTCGCCCAGATGGGCCGTCTGGCCGGTCACGAAATCGCCCGTGATGGCGATTAGGTCGGCGTGCTGGGCGTTGACGGTTTCGACCAGGGCCGGCAGGCGCGCATCGTTGAGCGCCACGCCGAGGTGCAGATCGGCGACGTGGACGATGCGGTAGCCGTCGAAGGCGGGGGGCAGATCGGGCACGGCCAGCCGCAGGCGAATCACCCGCAGCCGGCGCGGCTCGACGCGAGTCATATACAGGCCGAGCACGGCGGCAGCCATGCTTGCCAGCGCGGCGCGAGGATAGGTCAGCATGGATGATGGTCTGCTCCATCGGATGCCTGGCCCGAACTCTGCGAGCCGGCAGGCCGTGCCGGCGCACATCGAGGGCCAGACTTGTGCGAATTTCTTATGCGACGCTCATTTACAGCGCGTGGTTCTATGTTACAATAGGCTCCGCAATCTGAGTACCATGCTACCGCTGTCTTCTTGCCACTTGTTGTGGGCAACCTCTGATGCTGGGCCGCTGCCGGTCCAGCCCCTTAGCGCAGCTTGCCCCGCGCTGATGGGCCGACAACCCCGCTCCGCGAGACAAGCCACGCCCAGACCGCGCTGGTTTTTAGCAGATATTCGTGTCAAAAACTGGCTATGTGACTGGCTTTTCCTCTACAATTGAGGTGACTGAGGTAAACTGCATGTACCGGAAAGGGCAAGCAGGCGTGTTCGAAGAGACAGAACGCGCGTCTCTGGGAGCCAGTTCAGCACAACGAAACATGACAGCCCTGCTCTTGAGTAGAAGCACCGCTTGCGCCACAGGAGAGGGATGAGGAGGACGATACGTGTCGAACAAGATGGAGCGTTTCACCCAACGCGCCCGACGCGTCCTGAGCCTGGC
>DYEN01000536.1 GCA_020725705.1 Anaerolinea sp. | reverse complement strand
CCTTCCTGGATGCGCGCCCCGCCGGAGTCAATCAGGCCGATGATGGGCGTGCCGTTGCGCACGGCCAGGTCCATCACGCGGCAGATCTTGTGGCTCTGCATCTCGCTAAGTGTTCCACCGTAGACGGTGAAATCCTGCGCGTAAACGTAGACAGTCCGCCCGTTGATCTGGCCGTAGCCGGTGATCACGCCTTCGCCTAGGTACTTCTCGGTGGCGATGCCCATCTCGTCGCCCTGATGCGTGATGAACGGTTCCAGCTCGTTGAACGTGCCGGGGTCCAGCAGCAGGTTGAGGCGCTCGCGGGCGGTCAGCTTGCCTTTTTCGTGCTGTTTGGCGATGCGTTCCTCGCCGCCGCCAAGCCGCGCTTTTTCGCGGATGGCGCGCAGCTCCAGAACGCGGGGGTCTTCTTGCGACATCGGGGTTTCCTTGAAGTCCTTAATCTTTAACATGTGATGTTTTGAGTTCACCTTAAGTGTACCGGCGCGGGCCTGGCCCCGTCACGGTCGATTGTCATTATTCGCGCCTGCGGATTGCACTACGAGCGGACCGCCGTGACGCACGGCGGAGAGCAGCCAGGGGCAGCGCAGGGGATGTACGATGAGGGGCACCGGGCATGGGCGGAGGGGTCAGGGCTGCGGCGCGGTGAGCGGGCGCTCGACCGGCTCGACTTCGGCGCCGTCGCCCAGCTCGGCCATGAGCATCCCCAGCAGGATCAACCCGCAGCCGATCAGCTCTTTGGTGCCGAGCACCTCGCCGGCCCACCACCAGCCGAACAGCGCGGCGAAGACCGGCTCCAGGCTGAACAGCAGCGCGGTGTGCGTCGGCGTGGTGAAACGCTGGACGTAGACCTGCAGGCTGAAAACCAGCGCGGTCGCCACCACACCGGTAAACGCGATGGCAGCCCAGGTATCTGCCGGCAGGTTCAGACGCGGCGTCTCGAAGACGAACGCGGCGGTGGTAGACAGCACCGCGACGGTTGCGATCTGGATCAGCGCCAGACGCACGGCGTCGTGACGGGATGTGTAGTGCGCGACGGTGACGATGTGCAGCGCGAAGGCGAAAGCGCAGCCCAACACCCACAGGTCGCCGCTTTGCACACGCAGATCGGCGTTCAGCGTTAGCAGCGCCAGTCCGACCGTCGCGGCGACGATCCCGGCCAGCGCCCCGCGCCCCGGCGGGCGGCGCAGCAGCAGCGTTGCCAGCACCGGCACGATAACCACGCTCAGCCCCGTGATGAACCCGGCCTTGGCGCTGGTGGTGGTTTGCAGGCCGATGGTCTGGAACACGTAACCCAGCGTCAGCCACAGGCCCATCAGGCCGCCGGCGCGCAGATCCGCGCGCGACAGGTTGCGCGTCCGGCGCCGGAAGAGGATCGCCAGAAACGCCGCCGCCAGCGCGAAGCGGAAGCCGACGAACGTCAGCGGCCCGACGGCGTCGAGCGCGTTCTTGACGACGACAAAGGTTGATCCCCAGATCAGCGCGACAAAACCCAGCGTCAGGTCAGCCTGCCAGCGTTTCATACAGCCTCGCCCGGTTAGCTGGCCCGGCGCAGGATCTCGGCCATCTCGTCGCGGGTCAGCTCGACGGGGTTGCCCTGCATCGAGCTGGCGCGGGCCGAGGCGTCGATCAGCGCGGGGAAGTCGGCTTCGGTCAGGCCGTAACGGCTCAGCGGCGGGATGTCGAGCGCGGCGACCAGATCGGCGACCCAGGCTGCGCCGTCGGCGGGCGCAGCGTCAGCGCGACCCGTCAGCAGGCGGGCGATCTCGGCGTAGCGTGCCAGGATGGGGCTGTCTGGCCGGCGCGCGGCCAGGATCGCGATGTTGGCGGCCATGACGTGCGGCAGCAGCGCGGCACAGATCGCCCCGTGCGGCGCGTTGAACATGCCGCCCAGCGGCCCGGCGAAGCCGTGCACTGCCCCCAGGCCCGCGTTCGCCAGCGCCAGCCCCCCGAAGAGGCTCGCCAGTGCCATCTCGTCGCGGGCGGCTGTGTCGCTGCCGTCGGCATAGGCGCGGGGCAGCGCGCGGGCGGCGCGCGGAATTGCCTCGCGGCACAGGGCATCGGTCAGCGGGTTGGCCTTGCGCGTGACGAACGGCTCGATCAACTGCGTCAGCGCGTCCAGGCCGGTGCTGGCAGTGATCGCCGGGGGGAGCGAATAGGTCAGCTCCGGATCGACCAGCGCCACGCGAGGCAGCATCAGCGGGCTGCGCAGGCTGACCTTGACGCGCTGTTCCGGCACGGCCAGCACCGCGTTGCGGGTGACTTCGGCGCCCGTCCCGGCGGTGGTGGGGATGGCGATGCTGGGCGCGGCGGGGTGCGTGAGCGGCCGCCCGCGCCCGACGACTTCCAGGTAATCCAGCGGGTCGCCCTCGTTGGTCAGCAGCGCGGCGATCGCTTTGGCGGCGTCGATGGCACTGCCCCCGCCAAACCCGATTACCAGGTTGCAGGCAGCGTCACGCGCCTGTGCGGTGCCGTCGCAGGCAAGCCGGACGGTTGGCTCGGTTGGCACCGGGAAGAGCGTCCAGGCGACGCCCGCCGCCTCCAGCCGTTCCAGCAGCGGCGCGGCGCGATCGGTCTGCGCGCCGGTGACCACCAGCGCGCGCTGTCCCAGCCCGGCGGCGATGGTGCCCGCTTCGCGCAGCGCGCCCGCGCCAAAGACGATGCGTCCCGCGGTGGCGAACTCGAAGCGTGTCACGCCGAATCCCACCCGTCTTCGCCGGGATAGACGTTGGTGAACACCGTCTTGGAGCGTGGCTCGGCCAGCAGATCCGGGGCGGCTGCCGCCCACGCCTGATAATGCGCGGTTTCGCGGTGGCGCGCCGGGTCGTCGGGCGTGCGATAGACCTCGACCAGCACAAAGCGCGTCGGGTCGTCGGCCTGCTGGATCACGTCGAAGCGCGCGATGCCCGGCTCCTGCACGCTGTTGCGCGCGTTTTCGATGGTGATGCGGCGGAACTCGTCGATGCACTCCGGCTTGACGTGGCAGTACACGTGCACAATATACATGGCTTCTCGCTCCTCAATCATCCGCCCGCCAGATTATAGGTCCCTGCGCCCCTTCTCTCAACCGGATTTGCTGGTGAAGGCTCACAAATGGCGCAAAAAACGGGCGCCTGGCCGGACGCCCGTTCCTTGCGTTGGGTCGGTCGAGGGTTATTCGACGACGCGCAGCGTGGCGGAGAGGTTCATGCGCGCCAGCTTGCGCAAGTTGAGCAGGGGCGTCAGCGCGACGACCAGCACGCCCAGCACCACGGCGATCACCAGCGTCTGTGGGGCGAGCGTGACCGTAAAGCTGACGTTCGGGATCACCGCGCTGAACTCGCGCGTCACGAGCCAGACGAGTACGACCCACCCCAGCCCCAGGCCGAGCACCGTCCCCAGCATGCCGGTCACCAGGTTTTCGACCACGGTCATCCGCAGCGCAGTGCGGACCGGCAGGCCGAAGGCGAACAGGGTCGCGATCTCGCGGGCGCGCTCGTCCACGTTAATGCTGGTCGAGTTGAACGCGATCAGAAACGCCATCGCCAGCACTGCCACCGCGACGATTCCCATGAACGCGGTGAGCAGTCCCATCGCGTCGTCAAAGGCGGCGGTGAAGTACGAGACAGGCCGCACCGAGGCGATCCCCGGCAGGTGAAACAGCGCATACTGAACCTCGTCCTGGCTGTACCCTGGCGCCGGCTCGACGTGCAGCATGTTGGTGACGCCTTCCAGCCCCATCAGCCGCGCCTGGCTTAGATCCATGAAGGTCAGGAAGCCGAGCGGGCTGGGGTGAATGCCACTGACCGGGATCTCGGTCTCGACCATGCGGAAGGTGACCAGCCCTTCGCGGCGCGGATGCCAGAGCGTCACGGTGTCGCCGACGCGCAAGCCTAGCTCCCTGGCGGCGCTCCGGTTGATCAGGATTCCCGGTTCGTCTGCCGCCGGGTACGCACCCTCGATCACGGTTGGATGCCACAGCTCGCTATCGAGGTCGATCAGCTCCAGTGAGACTTCCAGCGACCGGCCCGCGTGGCGCAGCTCGCCGCCGAGTTGCAGGCCCGCTTCCGCCAGGCCGACTTCCGGCTGTGCGGTGACGGCTTCTACGCGCGGCGAGGTGATCCCGTAGAACGAGTTCAGCGCCACCAGCATCCGCTGCGGGTGACGCTGGTTGAATTCAGCTTCGGCGGTATCGATCGTCGCCAGGAACGAGTCGAGCATACCGATCATCGCGATCAGGGTCGTGATCGCAGCGGCGATGCTGAGCAGAGTCAGCAGCGTCCGGCGCGGCGCGCGCAGCACATTGCGCAGCGGCATCTGTGTCAGGCTGCGCCCCGGCAGTGGGATGCTCGCCAGCAGCGGCGCCAGCCCGCTCCCTGCGGATCAGCGCGCCGGAGCGGATGGCGTCAATCGGCTGCATGCGCACCGCGCGCCAGACCGGGTAGACGGTCGCTGTGACCGGCAGCAGGACGCCGAGCGCGGCTGCTTGAAGGAAGATACCTGTTTTGAACGGCGTTTCCATTACCGGCAGGGGCATAAAATCGTTCAGCAGCCGCGCCAGCGCGAGGCTGATCTGCCAGCCCAGCAACAGCCCGAAGATGACACCCAACAAGGCGATCTGCACGCCGATCAGCAGCGGGCGCAGGGCGATCTGCGCGCGCGGCATACCCAGCGCCATGCCGATCCCGATCTGGCGGCGCTGGGCCTCGACGATGCGCGTTGCCAGGTTGAACGCCCCGAACGCGGCCCCCGCCAGGAACAGGTACGCGATCAGGCGGAAGATGCGGTCGTCGCTTTCCAGGTCGCCGTATAGCGTGCTATACGCCGGGTCGTCGGCTGGCGTCATGAACGCCACGCCCGTCCCCTTGAAGTGGGCACCCATCATCTGCTCGATTTCGGCGCGGATCTGCCCGGCGTCGGCGCCGTCGGCCAGCGTCAGCAACAGGTCGTTAACGCGGCCCGGCTGCTCGGCCAGCCGCTGAGCCGTTTCCAGCGGCGTCACCACGACGGCGAACTGCGACTCGTCCATGAAGCCGATCTCGGACGCCATCACCATGAAGTATTCCGGCAGCAGCGCCGCGCCGATCCGGTCCAGTTCCTGCCCGCCGCTGAGACGGAGGGTGCCTTCCGCCGGCAAATCGTAATGGCGGGTGAAGTTGTACTCCAGAATGGCGCTGTGGGACGGGTCGGCTTGGCCGGCGAACGGCGCGCCCTTCATCAAGTGCAGGCGGTTGATGGTCGGACCGCCGCCTGCGATGTCTACGCCGATGATCCGGCCCGGCACCAAGATCGGGGTCTCGCGGTCGTTGACCTCAACCAGCGTCGCCATGATCAGGCGCGGCTCGGCGGCAGTGATCCAGTCCGCGTGGGGCAGTTCGTCCAGGGCCGCGCGCAGTTCATCCGCATCCACATAGCTGCCTTCGGTCAGGCGCACGCGCAGATCGTACATATTCAGCAGCGCATAGCTGGCGTCGTACGACTGGCGCTGCCAACCGTTCACGCTGCGCAGCCCGGCGTAGACGCCGGTGCCCAGCGCGATGATGACCGCGATGGCGACCACCTGCAGCCAGCGCGCACGGAGATCGCGCCAGGTCCAGCGGAGATAGAGGCGGGTGTTCATCGGAGTCTGCCTTTCGCCCGGCTACCAGCTCAGCGCGTGGACGGACGCCTTGCCGCCGCGCGGCGCGCCGTCGCTGACGACATGCCCGCTGCTCAGCTCGATCACGCGGTCGGCTATGCGCGAGATCTCGCGGTTGTGCGTGACAACCAGCACGGTTTTGCCCGCCTCGGCCTGTTGCTGGAGCAGCTCCAGGATCTGCACGCCGGTGCGGAAATCCAGCTCGCCCGTCGGCTCGTCGGCCAGCAGGATCGGGTTGCCGGTCGCCAGTGCGCGGGCGATGGCGACGCGCTGCTGCTCGCCGCCGGAAAGCTCGTGCGGAAAGTGCGAGAGCCGGTCGCCCAGGCCCACGCTCGCCAGCATCGACGCGGCGGTCTGGCGCGGGTTGCGCCCGTTGGGCGAGATGTCCAAAGCCAGCTCGACGTTTTCCAGGGCGGTCAGGCTGGGGAACAGGTTGAAGGTCTGGAAGATGAAGCTCACCGTCTCGCGGCGAAACTTGAAGCGCTGAGCCTGCGTGGTGGCGCTCAACTCGACACCGTTGACGCGCACGCTGCCCTCGGTCGGCACGTCCAGCGCGCCGATGATGTTCAACAGTGTCGTCTTGCCGCTGCCAGATGGGCCAAGCACGACGACGAACTCGCCTGCGGCGACGTGGAGCGACACCCGGTCCAAGGCCGTGATTGTCACCGGACCCACGACATACCGCTTGGAGACATTCTCAAGCTCGATCATGGCGGGTTCCTTTCCGGAGACTGTGCTACCGTCTGATCTCAGTCTAGAAACGTTTCGCCCGGCGCGCGCCCCCCAAATGTGCGGGGGTTGGCCCGACCTGGCGCGGCGTGGAAAGCGGGCGAATACTGTATAGTGTTTCGAGTATAAACTACTAATGATCGTGCGTCAAGCGGTCGCGTGTGCGGCGGGAATTTTGAGATGCTTCTAATGTGCGCGGGCCGGATGCTGCATTACAATCGGGATATCACCAATCGTTGAACGATCGAGGACAAACCGAGCATGGTTGAGTTGCCTCTGTTTCCTTTGAACACGGTGCTCTTTCCGGGTGTGCCGATCAGCCTGCACATCTTTGAGGAACGCTACAAGGAAATGATCGAGATGTGCCTGGCTTCGCACACGCCGTTTGGCGTGGTGTTGAGCCGGGGTGAGCTGGACGGCTACAGCTTGGAAGCCGAGCCGAACCTCACCGGAACCTCTGCCCAGATCACGCAGGTGGAGCGCCTGCCCGACGGCCGGATGAACATCCTGGCGGTGGGGCTGGAGCGTTTTCAGGTGGTGTCGCTGCGCTATGACTATCCCTACCTGATGGGCGCGGTGGTGCCGTATCCGATCACCGGAGAAGACACTTTCGCCGCCGAGCGCGCCAGCGATAGCCTGCGCCCCTGGGTCGAGCGGTATCTTGAGATTCTGTCGCTGGCCGCGGACGAGGATATCGAGTTCGACGCGACGCAGCTTCCGGATGACCCGCTGGCGCTCGGCTACCTGGCGGCGGCGCTGGTACAGATTCCGTCCGAGCAAAAACAAGAGCTGCTCGACGCACCGGAAGCAACAACCCTGTTGCACGACGTGCGCACCATCTACACGCGCGAAGTGCCGCTGCTCCAACGGATGCTCGAGGCCGAAGAAGCGCCGATGATGGGGTCGTTTTCGCTGAATTAGCTAGGAGCAGTGAAGAGCAGCGAGGAACAGCTAAAAGCTGCGAAGAACAGTAAAAAAAAAGCAGCAGAAAGCAGGGAAGAGCAGCGAGGGGCAGCAGAAAGTAGCGAAGGCGTAGGGGACGGCAAATGGCAGCGGCATGAAGCGCATACTCGCTTCTCCGCTGCTTTTTGCTACCCCCTGCTATTAGCTGCCTTCAGCTGCCTTCAGCTGCCTTTAGTTGCCTTTAGCTCCCTCTGAGCAACGGCGACACCTGCGCATATACCGCGCGCATGATGTCCGCGATGGCTTCCGGCGCGTCCTGGCGCGGCGCCACATCATCATACGGCAGCACCACACCGGTCCAGCCGACTGTGTGCCAGCGCGCCGGCGCCGGAAGCGGCAGGTCGGTCAGGCCGGGCGGGATGGGGTGCGCGTAGGCGTAAAGGTAGGGGCGCTCCAGCCCTTCGCTCGCGGGCGAGAAACCGAAGCTCATATGCGGCGCTTCTTCGGACTCAACCCCGGTTGCAAACCACAGAAACGATAGATCGAAGCCGTGCGGCCAGACCACGAGCGGCGTCTTGGGGCCGGGAAGCGAGGCGCGGACCTGCTCCAGAATGGTGTGGAGCGCGGTCAGCGCGTCCCCATAGGCCACCGCGGCGGCGGCGTCCGGCTCCAGGGGGGTGTCGCCGCTCAGCCGCGTCTCGTCCAGCGCCAGGTGATAACCGGCGTGCGCTGCTAGCTCTCTGACGGTGTTTGCCAGGGCGCGCTGGGTCATGCCACGTACCGGCAGCGCGATAGGCGTCTTGAAGGCCTGATACCAGCGCAGAGTTTGGCTGGTGAGGTCAAGCTGCCATTCTCCCACTGTGCCGAGCGGTCCGGTCGTCAGGCGGCCGGGGATTACTTGCAGGCCGAGATGCAGGTAGTTGGGCTGGGGGGGCGCCACCGCCGCGCGCACCGCGCCGACGATCTGAGCGGCCTGGTGCAGTGCTTGGCGGGTAGCGGTCCAGTCGCGGGGTAACTCGGGCAGCGCCATAGGTCCTCCTGGGTGATGATGGCTCCGGCCGGCTATTCGAGCCGGATGCGCGGGTTGAGCAGGGCGTAGAGCAGATCGGCGGCGAAATTGGCGAGCAGGATGATGACCACCGTTACGGCCACGATTGCCTGGATCAGCGGCAAATCGCGGTTGTTGATGGCGGTGTTGATCAGCAGGCGGCCCAGGCCGGGGTAGCTGAAGACCGACTCGATCACGACCATGCCACTGATCAGCCAGCCGCTGCTGGTGGCGATCACGGTCACGGTGGGGATCAGCGCGTTGCGCAGCACGTGTTTGACGATCACCGTGCGGTAGGGCAGCCCCTTGAGCACCGCCGTGCGCACGTAATCCTTCTTCATCTCTTCGATCACCCCGGCGCGCACCAGCCGGACAATGTACGCCATCAGCACCAGCGTCGCGGCGATGGCGGGCAGCCACAGTGCCGGCAGCGCCTCGCGGAACGACAGATCGGGCCGGATGGCGGAACTGGCCGGAAACCAGCCGAGCGCGTCTGCGATGGGATTATCGCGCCAGCGCAGCGCGACGGTGTTGATCAGGAACAGGCCGGTCACGAACTCCGGCAGGCTGACCACCGAGAGCGACAGCACCGAGATCACGCTGTCCGAAAGCTTGCCTTCGGTCAGGCCGGCGATCACCCCCAGCGTGATCGCCAGCGGCAGCGCGATCAGCAGCGTGAGGAACGCCAGCCGTGCGGAGTTGATGAGCCGCTCGGTGACGATGGTGCGAATATCTTGGCGCGGGCTGGCGAAGGTCTGGCCCCAGTCGCCGCGCACGAAGTCCACCGCCCAGTTGACATATTGCACCACCAGCGGTTCGTTCAGGCCAAGCTCTTCGCGCTTGGCCTCGACGGCAGCCGGGCTGGCGTCACGCCCCAGCAGCACACGCGCGACGTCGCCGGGCAGCACCCGCGTCAACAGGAAGACGATCACCGTTGTCAGAAACAGCGTAAAGAGCAGAAACAGCAGCCGCCGCGCCAGGAACCGGCTCATCTCACGCTCCGTCGTTCACCGCGACGCCGCGCTGCAGCGCGGCCAGCTCGTCCAGCGGAATATGGCACTTGATGTAGTGTTCGTCGCCGCCGTCGCGCCAGGGCGGGACTTCCGTCTCGCAGATCGCGCCGATTTTGCGCGGGCAGCGCGTGTGGAAGCGGCAGCCCGTCGGAATGTTGCGCGGGCTGGGGATGTCGTCGATCAGGCGCGTGCGGGCCGTGGGACGGTCGGGGTCCGGCTGCGGGATAGCCGAGACGAGCGCCTCGGTGTAGGGATGGAAGGGCGGGTGGAACAGCTCTGCCGCGTAGCCGACCTCAAACAGCTCGCCCAGGTACATCACCGCCACATAGTCCGCCAGATAGCCGACCACCGCCAGATCGTGCGAGATGAACAGATAGGATGTGTCACGCTCGGCCTGCAGGCGCGCCAGCAGATTGAGCACTGCCGCCTGGACCGACACATCCAGCGACGACACCGGCTCGTCGCACAGGATCAGCGCCGGGTTGGACGCGAAGGCGCGCGCGATGGCGACGCGTTGTTTTTCGCCGCCGCTCAGCTCGCCGGGATAGCGGTGAACGTAGTCCGCGCTGAGGTTGACCGCTTCTAGCAGGCGGCGTGCTTCGGCGGCGGCCTGTTCGCGGCTCATCCCCGCCAGTCTGATCAGCGGGCGGCACAGCGCCTGCCCGACCGTCAGATAGGGATTGAGCGAATCCTGCGGGTTCTGGAAGACCATCTGAAGCTGCGCTAGTGTCTCGCGAGCACGGTCGCGCACCGTGCCGGGGACATCCGCGCCGAGTAGCGTGATCGTCCCGGCGGTGCGCTCTTCCAGCCCGATGATCACCCGCGCCAGCGTGGTCTTGCCGCTGCCGCTTTCGCCCACCAGGCCGAGCGTCTTGCCCTGCTGGATGCTCAGGTTCACGCCGTCGACGGCGCGTACCGGGCGCGGACGGATGCCACGCAGGATCTGCTTGAGCGAGCGCCGCACCGGAAAATACTTTGTCAGCCCGTCGACGTGCAGAAGTCCGGGCCGGGTTCCGGCGGGCGCCTCAACGCCGTTCTCAAGGCGGGTTTGCAGCGTCACCTCGCCACGCGCGATCTCGGCCCAGCGGTGGCAGCGCACGCGCCGTTCTCCGTCCGGCGTGTCGAGCGGCGGCTTGGTGCGGCAGATCGGGATGGCGAGCGGGCAGCGCGGCTCGAAGACGCACCCGGCGGGCGTCTCGGCCAGCGACGGGGGCAGGCCGGGGATGGTGGGCAGGGTGGCGCGGTCCTTGGTCTGGCCCAGCCGGGGCATGCTCTGGATCAGCCCGATGGTATACGGGTGCAACGGCTGTTCGAACAGCGCGCGGACGGGCGCCTCTTCCATGATCTCGCCCGCGTACAGAACCGTCACGCGGTCGCAAAGCTGGGCGACCACGCCCAGGTTGTGCGTCACGTAGATCGCCCCGGCGCCCTCCTCGGCGATCAGGGCGCGCACCAGGTCGAGGATCACGGCTTCAGTGGTGACGTCCAGGCTGGTAGTCGGCTCGTCCAGCACCAGAAGCTGCGGCGATGTGCTGAGCGCCATCGCGATCGCGACGCGCTGCTGCATCCCGCCGCTCAGCTCGTGCGGATAGCGGTTGGCGAGCCGGGCAGTGTCGGCCAGGTTGACGCGGCGCAGCGCCTCAACGGCCCGCGCGCGGGCAGCCCGGCGGTCCAGGCCCTGATGGTGGCGCACGATCTCGGCGATCTGCTCGCCCACCTTGAGCGACGGATTAAGCGCGGTAGCCGGGTTCTGGGGGACAAAGGCCATCCGCGCGCCCCAGATGCGCTGCATCTCGCGCCTGGAGCGCCCGGCCAGCTCGTCACCCAGCAGCGTGATCCGGCTGCCCGGCTCGATGCGCCCGTTGGGCGGCAGAAAACGCATCACGCCTGTGGCGACGGTCGATTTGCCGGAGCCGGATTCGCCGACGAGCCCGACGATCTCGCCCGCGTTGACGCGCAGGCGAATGTCGTGCACGGCACGCAGCCAGCGCCTGCCCACGCGGTAGCTGATCGTCAGGTTGTCAACGGACAGGAGCGGAGCATTGTGGTTCACGGGCTACTCGCTTCTCTGGACGGCGCGACGGATGCCGTCCGACATCAGATTGACGCCGATCACCAGTAGGGCGATCGCCGCGGCGGGATACTCCAGCGCCCAGGGTGCAAGCTGGTAGTAGCCGCCCCGGTTCTCGTTGACCATCAGACCCCAGTCCGGCGAGGGCGGGCGCGCCGCCACGCCCAGAAAGCCGAGCGAGGCCACCAGAAAGATCGCATAGGAGAAGCGCAGCGAGGCTTCGACCACCAGCGCCGGGATCACCGAGGGGAGGATCTCGCGGAACAGGATGTAGCCCCACGACTCGCCCCGGATCTGCGCTGCCTGGACGAAGGCGCGCGTCTTGACCTCAAGCGTGCTGCTGCGGACCACGCGGGCGACGATGGGAACGTACACCAGCGCGATCACGAGCAGGACCGCGTTATCGGCCAGGGCTGCCTGGAAACTGCCCGGCTCGGTTTCGACGTTGCGGATAATGCCCAGGATCACCAGCGCGAGGAGCAACGCCGGCAGCGCCAGCAGCGCGTCGAAGACACGGGTAATGATCTCGTCGATCAGACCGCCCCGGTAGCCTGCGAATAGCCCCAGAAAGGTGCCGATTACAACCGCGATCAGCGTGCCGAAGCCCGCCACACGAAAGATGCTTGAGGTGCCCAGGATCACACGGCTGAAGACATCGCGGCCCAGCGTGTCGGTCCCGAAGGGGTACGGGCCAAACCGGTACGTCTCCGCCTCGAACAGCTGCCCAGGATCGTCCCAGATACGCTTGAGGCGCTCCAGCGGGGCGGCGGTGGGCGGGTGGCGCGGCGGG